>NZ_JAYGIG010000144.1:0-14209 GCF_034932105.1 Leptothoe sp. PORK10 BA2
TGTTGGGACTAGATTGGCGTTCATATTCCAACTCTAGTCCTATTTCCTGCTTGATGCTCTACAACCTCCAACTGACAATACTTCAGCCCCTTTACTGATGGCCGAGGAACACCGGTTACGCCCATAGACCACTCGCTTCCAAGCCGCTGCCCTTCTTAGAGACGGGATCGGCGGTCCCAGTGGCAGGGGTCCCAGGAGCAGCGTTTTCAGGAGTAGCAGTTCCGGCATCAGCGGTCCCGGCATTAGCAGGGACCGCCACCGTTGGCTTGTTTGAGGGGGAGACGTTCTGTGTATCAGGATTGCAGCTACTGAGGAGGGCCATCAGGCCAGCTGTCGTACAACCAATTGAGATAAAGCGCACCATGGTGAAATCTCCAATAGTCATCGGTTTCAGCGAGAGGTTGCTAAACGTTGTCCTAGTCCAGAACGGTCATGTTGCTGTAGAAGAAATGACCGTTTTAACTGGGACCTGGGTTAAAGCCTACCTGGTCAGGGCAACCATTGCCTGGGTAATGCAACTGAGTTCCCTGGGCTCAATTACGTAGGGGGGCATGGTGTACAGCAGTTTGCCAAAGGGCCGCAGCCATACCCCATGGTCTACACAACGGGACTGCATGACTGCCATATCAACCGGTTCGCGGAGTTCCACCACACCGATGCCGCCGAGCACTCGGACTTCTCTGACCAGTGGGGACTCGCGGCAAGGGGCCAACTCTGCTTTAAGTTGCGCCTCCATCTGTTGAATCTTAGAGCGCCAGTCGTAGCTGTCTAGCAGGGCCAAATTTTCTAGGGCCACGGCACAGGCTAGGGGATTGGCCATAAAGGTGGGACCGTGCATAAACACCCCGGCATCTCCCTGGGAAAAGACCTGACTAATGTGGGGGGTGGTGAGGGTGGCCGCTAGGGACATAAACCCGCCCGACAACGCCTTGCCGATACAGAGAATATCAGGGGCAACCCTGGCATGTTCGCAGGCAAACATCTGGCCTGTCCGGCCAAAGCCCGTGGCAATTTCATCCAAAATCAAGAGCACCCCATACTGGTCGCAAAGCTCCCTGGCCCGACGCACATAGTCAGGGCTGTAAAACCGCATGCCCCCAGCACCCTGGACTACTGGTTCAAAGATGGCTGCTGCAATCTTGCCGTGGTTTTCCACCAGCAGCTGTTCAAAACTCTGAATATCTGTATCGTTCCACACCCCCCAGAATGGAATCTGGGGAATATTCGCAAAATACTGTTGCCGCAAAACCTGGTTAAACAGGTGGTGCATCCCAGTCACTGGGTCACACACGGACATGGCATCAAAGGTGTCCCCATGGTAGCCGCCCCGGACGGTGAGAAAGCGGTGTTTCTCGGGTTTACCCAGGTTGTACCAATATTGAATGGCCATTTTCATGGCCACTTCCACCGCCACTGAGCCAGAGTCACAGAAGAACACCTGCTGTAAGGGCGGTGGGGTGAGGTCCACCAATCGCTGGGCAAGCTGCACCGCAGGCTGGTGGGTGAGCCCACCGAACATCACATGGGACATGCGGCCGATCTGATCCTGGGCGGCCTGATTCAGCCGGGGATGGTTATACCCGTGGATGCAGGTCCACCAGGAGGACATGCCGTCCACTAAGGTGCGGCCATCTTCTAACTCGATGTGCACCCCCTGGGCCGATTTAACTGGAAATGTCGGCAGGGGATTGGGCATGGCAGCGTAGGGATGCCACACATGCTGCCGGTCGATGGCGAGTAGCTGGTCCGTGGGTAAGGGGTTCATGGTGGTTGGCAGTGGGGTGGGCGTGGGGCCATTCATCCACCAATGCTATTCAACCGTGACTGTAATTTTCTTAGACAGCACTGGCTTGTCGTGGGGAATGTGGCTGTAGTTGCCCAGGACTAGCTGTAATGTGTGCTCGCCAGGAGCGAGGGTGAGCTGGGTTTCGGTTTGGCCTGCCCCATAGTGGAGAACGTGCTCAGAACCCTGGAGCGGTTCCGTTAAGGACGGTAGCTGATCCACATCTACCATTAAATGGTGATGGCCCGTATTGGGACGATCTACCCCTGCCGGGGCGATGCCCATACCCGACAGCCCAAACTGCACGGTGAAGGGAGCCTTGACCGTATCTCCATTGCTGGGGGTAATAATATAGGCTTTTGCGGTCTCAGGTGCTGGGGAGAGGTCTGCTCCGTAGACGGGGGGAGTGCCTAAACCCAACAGACAGGTGAGACACAAAACTAAGGTGAGAAAGCTGCGCTGGATGATTTTTACTGTTTTCACGGTAAGTAACCTAGATAGCCTACGGGGGACATGGGATAAGACTGAACATTGTCCATGGTAAACCGTTGTTGATCCGCTAGCCCAATGTTGGTCCATCTAAAGCTCTATGCCCATGTCTATAGCCCCATACGGATTGTGCAATGATTACGACCATAGTTCCAACTGGCACAGCTAATTTGAACGATTTTTCAATGGTTTGAACCCCAAAAAAGTAGACCAATCGTAGAAAGTGTCCCCTCCGTTTGTGCACAGGTGGGTCACTAGGGATACAACAAGGACATGGAAACGAGGTTCAGTTACTTGTTGCGCTAAGGGCCAACAGCTAGCTCCTCGGCCTACTACAAACGTTTCGAGGAATCTCACCATGTTTTTTAACCGTATTCTTTGCTCCCTTGGCCTCACTGCTGTAGTCCTAGCTGCAGCTCCCCTAACCGCCTCTGCTCAAGAAGCTTCTGATTATAACTATGTTGGTATCGGCGGCAGTGATGAGGGATTTGTTGTTAATGGTAAAATCTCCTTGTCCGAGCATTTATCTGTGCGTCCTGCCGTTAGCACTGATTTTGACTTTGACGACAGTGAAGATGTCAACTACGTTCTACCCATTACCTATGACTTCAATGCCCTTGATGCTGCGGGTCGTGTCAATCCCTTCCTTGGCGCTGGTATTAGTGGTGAGCTAGGTGACGATAGTTCTGTTGAGGCTGCTGTGACTGGTGGTACTGACTATCGCGTGACTAACAATTGGCTGGTCAATGGTTCTGTTGTTTGGTCTCCGTTCCAAGATGGGAGCGATGATGTGGACTTCATTGCAGGCATTGGCTACAGCTTCTAAGTTTGGTCGCTGCTTTGAACGACTATCTCCTTGTTTAAAAGTTTGACTCTCCTTAGCCCCGCTATTAGCGGGGCTTTTTTTGTCTATGGCTTGACGCCTCTGGTTAACGATCATAGGGCTCGCTAATAGCTTTGTTGCCCTTAGGTTTTAAGAGGTTTGTTCTTCCCCCTCAGCAGGCGTAAGGGGAATATCTGCGGTATTAAAAAACTCAACAAAAGCCTTGTTTAGGCGGGTATAGCCCTGCTCGTTGAGGTGTAATTCATCCTTGCGGTGGTTTTCGGACAAGAGTCCTTCGCCATCTGCGATCGCAGAAAATCCATCAAAGATCATCACCTGATCATCGGCTAAGGAACCAATGTATCCATTGACTTCATTAATGGCCTGGGCAATATCGTCGGACCACACGGGTTGACGAATTAGGGGGACTTCTCCAACGGGGAGAATGGTCGTGACAATCACAACGGCGCCCAATGCTTGGGACTTTTCCACCATTTGACGAATGTTGGAGCGGCAGAGATCAATAATAATGTTGCGACTTTCTGGCATCAGGGGAATGGCTTTAAGATCATTGACCCCGACTTGAATCACAACAATGTCAGGATCTAACTCCCCCACATGGGACTCGAAGCGCTGGATCGCTTGGGCCGATGTTTGCCCCCCCACCCCTCGGTTAATAAATTCATAGCCTTCTAAATTAGGCGCAGTCCAGTCTTCAGCCCTAGAGTCTCCAAAGATGACGACCCGTTTGGTATCGCCCTTCTCGCTGAGTTTTAGATCTTGATTGTAGTAACTGAGACCTAAGGGATCTAAGCGAACCTGGTTCAGTTCAACGTAGTATTTTGTAAGCTGTCCGTAGAGGAAAAAATTGAGAGCTACTGAAGCACCTACCAGAGGTATCCCCACATATGTCAGTAGCGAGCTAAACTTGACCAATTTCATAGCCTTGCGCGATGGATATTCAAGTTGCAAGAGATGCTGGAATAGGTTGATGTCTTAACGTGTAGGTTGTGACTAACATTTCTATATCGTTTGTTCCAAATGATGTTAGCCTAACGGCTGGCTTCTGGGTTGAACTATTGATCATAGGGTTCTTTCGGCCTGCTTTAAAGGTTTGACTAATCTTTGTGAGGCTCGGGTGTAGAGGTGGGATGCTCGATTACGGGGGGATGGAGGATGGGAAAAATGGTTGCCATTTGGGGTTGCGGCAGGGCATAACCATAGAGTGCTTTTTGGCTGGGTAGATTTCCCCCGACGGTTGATTTTATGGCTCCTGAGACGACGTTATTTTTTCCTCCCAAGCAGAAACCGTTATTGATTCGGTTGGTACAGAGTGTTTCCTACCTGGTGCTGCAGCGGCTGTATCAATGTGGGTTAGTGGTCTCGGAAGACGATGTGGCTAAGCTCCGTGCCATGGCTGGAACTCGTGTGGTGTATGTGTGTAACCATCCCACCATGGAGGATGGCATGGTGCTATTTAGCCTGGCGGCTCGGGTGGGTCAGCTGTGGCACTACGTTGTCGCTAAGGAGTCGTTTCGGGGGTTCCAGGGTCGGTTTTTGCAGTGGATGGGTTGCTATTCTATCCGGCGGGGGTTGGGGGATCGGGCGAGCATTGCCCAGACTTTGAGTTTATTAAAAACCCCCCAGGCCCAGGTGGTGATTTTTCCAGAGGGGGGGTGTTCCTATCAAAATGGTACGGTGATGCCGTTTCGCCCGGGGGCGATTCAGATGCCGTTGCAGGTGATCGCGCAGCTGACGAAGCAAGACCCAAATACAGACTTGTATGTGGTACCGATATCGCTCAAGTATCGCTATACGCAGCCCATGACCGCCATCATTGAGGATACGTTGCAGGGGCTGGAGCAAGCGCTGGGAATTATGGCGGCTGAGGCTGGAGAACCTCGGACTTTTTATTCACGGCTGCTGGCGATCGCAGGCCGCGTACTGGCCCGGCTTGAAACAGAATATGGCCTGGCCAATCAGCCGGAACAGGACTGGAACCCGCGCATTGACCGGTTGCGCAACCATGTGATTGCTCGGTGTGAACAGCAGTTAGACCTGCCATCCAACGGAACTACCATTCGAGAACGGGTGTATAAAATCCAAGCCCTGTTAGAAACCGAAGAACCCAAAACCATTGCCGAAGACGATGCCCTTTACTGGACAACGGTGCGGCTGCTCAACTTTGATGCTATTTATGATGGTTACGTGGCGGACGATCCTACCCCCGAGAGATTCCTAGACACTCTAATGCGGCTGGAACGGGAGGTCTATCAGGTGGAACATATTCAGCCTAAGGCACACCGCCAAGCCATTTTTCGTGTCGGTGAGCCCATTAACCTGAAGCACTATGTAGCTGATTTTCGCCGAGATAAAGCTGGTACGGTGGGTCAGCTGACGGAGCAGCTCCGCCAAGGAGTACAAACTAATTTAATTTAAAAATTTAATTTAGTCTCCTGGTAGCGACTCTAACAGCCCATGGGTAGCGCTCCATCGAGTAGCACAAGGGGGGCAGGGCAGCCTTGCCAGTGGACAAGCTATGTGGATAAGTGATATTTTGTCAATATCTATTGATATATCGATTAGTTTATTAAGTTTATTAGTAAGTTGTTATCAGCAGTCGCTTGTCTTGTCAGTTGTCGTTAGCATCTAGGCAATTTAGATAGAGTATATAGAGATGTGTCGTCATTGCCTGCTTCATGAACGAATGTGTGACTGAAGGATATGATTCCATTGTTTGTTCAACACCCAGTCTTTTAGGTCTCTGGCAGGGCAGCTCCAGAGCCATGTGTTGCCTGCAATGGCAGGGAAATCGGTTTCTGCTGACGGATGTGAATCCGGCCATGGCCCAGTTGCTGTCAGCACCGGTTGAACAGTTAATTCATTGTTCTTTTGACGATGTTTTGACAGCAGATACGGATCCTACGCCCTACTTTTGGCAAGCGTTGGAGGGTGGCCAGACCGTTACGTTTGACCATAGGGTTACCCTTGCTGAGAGTCAGTACTGGTTCTCCATTGAAGTAATTCCTGGAGTGCAGCCCACCGTGGAGGGGGCTGTCAGTAATGTTTTACTGATCATCGAGGATACGACCGAACGCAGGACTACTGAAATGGCCCTGCGGCAGAGTGAGGACCGGTTTAGATCTCTGTTTGAAGGGGTGCCCCTGATTGGTATGCAAGTTTACGATCGCAACCGTCGGGTGGTGGCTTGGAATCGGGCTAGTGAGGAAATTTATGGTTACACCCGTGAAGAAGCCATGGGGCAGTTGCTAGAGGATTTGATTATTCCGGACTCCATGCGTGACATGGTGGTTCAGGCTGTGGATAACTGGGTACAGGGGGGGATGCCGATTCCGGCCGATGAGCTGACGCTGCGCCATAAAAGTGGTGCGCCCGTGGAGGTGTTTTCTAGCCATATTATGCTGACCAATCTCCAGGGTGAACCTGAGATGTATTGCTTGGATTTGGATATTCGCGATCGCAAACAGGCCCAAGCCGCCCTGCGCCAAACCCAGCTGATCCTGATGCAAGGCGAAAAAATGTCTAGCCTGGGGCAAATGGTGGCGGGCATCGCCCATGAGATTAATAATCCCATTAGCTTTATTGATGGCAATCTGGACCATGCCAAGGACTATGTGCAAGAGCTACTGCACCTGGTTAAGTTGTATCAATCGGCCTATCCCAGCCCCGGCCCCGCTATTCAAACGGCCCTAGAAAACCTAGATCTTGATTTTCTCCAAGCCGACTTTTTGAAGCTGGCCACCTCGATGCAGGTGGGAGCCGATCGCATTCGTACTATTGTCGACTCTTTGCGGAATTTCTCTCGCCTTGATGAGACCGGGGCAAAATTGGTTGACATCCATGAGGGACTGAACAGTACCCTGACCATTTTGCGCCATCGTCTACAGTCAACAGATATGCCCATTGAAGTGGTGAAAAACTATGGCTCCCTTCCTCCCATTGTTTGCTATCCGGGGCCTCTCAACCAGGTATTTATGAATGTGTTGACCAATGCGATCGATGCTCTGGGTCAGAGACCACGAGACCAGAGCCCATGGTCTCCTCAGATTGAGATATCGACCGCTCAAAAAGACCATGGACACATTGTTATTTCTATTAGTGACAATGGCGCTGGCATCTCCGAGGCAGCCAAAGCTCAAATTTTTGATCCATTTTTTACCACTAAGCCCGTGGGCCAAGGCACGGGCATGGGGCTAGCCATTAGCTATCAGATTGTTACACAGCAGCACCGAGGACAGCTATTGCTTCGGTCTGAACCCGGTGGCGGCACCTGCTTTGACATTTACCTGCCCATGGATCCCGAGCAGCAACTTTAGCAATCTTCGCTTTTAGAAATCCCCTTCGGAGCTGCTGTCACAAATATCACCTAGGTTGTCGGGACAGGTGTCAGAGTCAATGGCAATGCCGCTGAGGTCGAGCAGCTGCCATTCTTGTTCTACGGCAGGGATGAGAATTTTGCCAATGGGGCTGATGTCGGTAAAGGGATTGTAGGACGCGTTGAGGGAACGGAGGGTGGGTATATTGCCGACGGAGGCAATGCTGTGAATTTGGTTGTAGCTGATATCCAGGGTGGTGAGCTGGGTCAGGGCGGTGAGGGGGCTGATGTCTTGCAGTTGGGTGTTGGCCACTCGCAAGGTGTGGAGCTGGTCCAGGGCAGTAATGGGGGCTAAGTCTGGAATGACATGGCCGCTAAGGTTGAGGTCGGTGAGATTGGGCGTTGCGATCGCAATCATTTGCAAATCCACACCGATGGGAAAATCCACCATCAAGCCATTGGTGGGCAAATAGGTCGTCTGGAGCTGGGGCCCCCACAGGCTGTCCACAGCGGCCAGCCAACTTTCGGCCCGCTGGCAATTGCTGACGGGGATAGCGGCCATCAGGGCCTCCACTGTTTGCCAAGCATAGGACCGGCCATAGAGCAGGCTACTCCAGTTGCTGGAAATGCCCTGATACGCCTCACAGAGATCGGCAAATGTTGGCTGTGCGATCGCAGGCGTTGCCACCGCTGTCGTACAGTACACTGCTGTCGTACAGCAGACCGCTGCCATGGCAGCCATCCGGTTCACAGCTAAAGGCTTGAGTTGGGGCATCATCATGTTTCGTCACTTTCCGTCTGCGAGACTCCCCAGCATTGGACCACCAAATCATCCTCGGGTCCATCACTTTTAAGAACCATTTATATTTGACCCATTATATTTGACCATTATTTGCTCTCCCACCGGACTCATGGGAGCATCCCTCAAAACGCTACAGCAGCGTTACCAATCAGTCTGTCAGTATGCTCACCCATGGCTGGTATAAAGCGTGACCTGGGCGTTCTTTGCCTACGCTCAGCATTTTTGAACCCATGGGCACCCGTCAGTATGGCTAGGGCAAAACTAATACCACAGGAGAAAAATAAGTACGTGATTTAGGATCCGATCCCCAGATTGGCCTATCGCGAACCAAAAATACGAGTTATATTGCTATGAGAATAAAAGGGTTTGCGATCTACCAGTAATCAAGGATTTTAGTACGAAGACTTAAAAAGGCCGAGTAAATTCTTCCGAAAATTCCATATTCATTGCTTCATGATGTACGGATCTCCCTCTATGGCTAGGGTAATCTTAATATCAGGTAGTCTCGTCAGTCAGGTTTTCTATGGAAGGAGCGCAACCATCGCTTCAAAACCAGCAGCGTGTACTCGCCGCCATCGTGGTGACTGACGCAGTAGGTTTCAGTGCTCAGATGTCCGTCGATGAAGAGCGGGCACTGGCCACTATCAATCGAGATCTGAAACAGATTGCAAGCTTGTGCAATGTGTTTAACGGTCAAGTCCTCAAGTCAACCGGCGATGGTCTGTTGATGTGCTTCTTTAGTGCGGCCCAGGCAGTTGCCTGTGCGCTCAATATTCAAAAAAAATTGCGCCGGGGGAGTAAGCGGGAAAGCTTTGATCATCGCATTGGTGTCCATCTTGGCGATGTTTACATCAACGACTCA
Organism: Leptothoe sp. PORK10 BA2; assembly: GCF_034932105.1. NCBI lineage: Bacteria > Bacillati > Cyanobacteriota > Cyanophyceae > Nodosilineales > Cymatolegaceae > Leptothoe > Leptothoe sp. PORK10 BA2. The sequence continues at coordinate 9,096 of NZ_JAYGIG010000144.1, forward strand.
GACGTCATGGGTAATGGCGTCAACATCGCTGCTAGACTAGAAAGCTTTGCTGCCCCTGGAGAAATCTGTGTTTCCCAAGTGGTCTACGATGTGGTCAAAGGTAGGCTAGATCTGGATGCCACCTTCCTCGGGCCGCTAAATCTCAAGAATATTCAAGAACAGGTTCCCGCCTATCAGATACGTCCCGTCTTTGATTTAGACATCTGTGACACGGAGTTGACCCGACCATTTTTTGCCGAATCTGCTGAAGGATATATTTTTGACAGCCCACTAGATAAGGCATTACAGACCTTAGGTGATCATGCGGACCATCTCCGTATAAAAAAGCTGATCTTTGGTACCTGCCAAAATCTGTGGGAAAACGACACCACCGTCCTAGATCAGTTTTCCCTACAGCATCTGATCCATGCTCTCATGCGGCGTAATCCATCGGTGGATCAGTGTCGTGCCAGCCTTTATCGCATTGTCGCCACCCTTAACCACAAAGAAATTTACTCCGATGTGGCCGAAGATATTCTGCAGGCCATTACTCCCCTCTATATTGAACGGGCAGCTAACCGCTTAGCTGCCGCTGAGGAAGAGTCTGAGCACGCAGCCAACCATCCTGAGGATGTGGCCGAAGAAGTGGCCGGGGAGTCCAAAGATCGCTATCAGCATGTAGCCGATGAGCTGGAGGCCGATGGCCAAATTACTCGCATCAAAAAAGTCCTTTACTGCCTCTGCCATACGGTATGGGAAACAGATATCCGAAAAATTGAACAGACAGACACGGCTATATTGGTGAAGCAGCTTTACCAGCTCACCCCCACCCCCAACGATCTCAAATATCGGCTGCGCCACCTGCTACATCACCTCAACCGCAAAGCTAAGTACACCAAGATCGTCAACACCATTTTCAAGGCGTTTCATCCCCTATACAGTGTCCAGACGGAGCTGATCCCGATGTCGACACCGGGGTTTAGCAACTCCAACGACACCGATAGCCCCGAAACCTGTTTTGGCGATCTTCCCGTCGGCATCCATCCAGAAAACACCGTTGCCTTCTCAGCGAAGCCGGTGGAAGAGCCATCCATGGCAGATATGGCCCAAGTCAAAGACCGGGCCGATCTGTTTGAGCTACGTCTGGACATTATCAAGTACTGCAATCCGCTACGGGCTAAAATTCTGTTGCACTCCACTCTTTACAGTCCATTTACCGGTAGTTCACAAGAGTGGTCGCTGCTGCGCAGTAAAACCTTAGAAGACTTTTTGCGAGAGGTCTTTAACTATTGTCCATCGTTTCAAGACTTAGAAAGTAAGCTGTCGATCATTGTCCATTGCCTAGAAGACACTGAAGAGAATGAGCCTGTGGTCACAGCCATCTTGAATGCCATTAAGCCCTACTATGCCGAACCCGACAAATCTCCTCCGGTGCCTGTAGGGGCCAAAGCTACTATTCCCGCTGCTGTGACCTCTGTTCCCCCTGTTTCCTCCATGAGGCCCGCATCCTATGGATAAGAATGAACTTCTAGACTGTTATAACAGTGGTCAAAAAGACTTTAGAAGTCTATGCTTAGCAGGTTTGCAACTCCCCAAAGCAGACCTGATTGGCGCTAACTTTTCCAAGGCCGACCTAGAGCGCACGGACCTGATGTTTTCCTACTTGAGTCGGGTCAATTTCCAACAGGCCAACTTGAGCCATGCCAACCTCAGGGGCGTTAATCTCAACCAGGCCAATTTGATCTATGCCAACCTCAGTGATGCCAACCTGCATGGGGCCAGTCTCCAGGGAGCAGATCTACGCGGTGCGGACCTCACCCTGGCGGACCTATTTGACGTGAACTTGGCTGATGCTGATTTACGCAATGCGGACCTGAGCGGAGCCAACCTGACCGGAGCCTGCCTGCGGGGTGCCAATCTACGGCAAGAATTACGCAGTGAGCAAACTATTTTGCGCGGGGCCCATCTGCGACAGGTGGACCTGCGCGGAGCTAATCTAAAGGGTGCGGACCTGGCCAATGTGGACCTGAGCGGAGCCAACCTCAGCGAAGCCTTTCTGAAGAATGCAGACCTGCGCAATGCCAACCTCAACGGCGCGAACCTGAGGGGGGCGTCCTTGGCCGATGCCCAGTTAGAAGGGGCCAATCTACGCTATGCCAACCTCACCCGTACCCGTGCCCAGCGGGCCAACTTAGCAGGTTGTGACTTTACCGGTGCCAACCTCAAGGGCGTTAACTTTACCGACGCTAAACTGTGTGGGGCCCAGCTCTTCCAAATCGTTATGAGCGATGCCCGACTGCTGCGGGCCGATTTGAGTCGCGCCAACCTGAGCGGCGCAGACCTTACCCAGGCGGATCTGACCAACGCCTACCTGGGCCGTACGAACTTAGGCGAAGCGAACCTGACCGGGGCTATCCTATTTAGGGCTGAACTGAGCAGCGCAAACTTAGTAGATGCAAAATTCGCCGGGACCACGATGCCTGACGGGAAAGTGCTCGATTAGGGCTTTGCTAGGCGGCTGTAGTGGGTTGGAGCGGCGATTTTAGACTTGAGGCTATGCATCGATAAAGCCTTTGAGGGCGGCGACTACGGGTTTGACGACTGGATGATCGATGGCTGCTTCGAGGGCGGCGCTGCCGCCTTCTTTGAGGGCGTTGATGACTCGGGCTTTGAGGGTGGGGTTATGGTCGACGGATTCGACTAGTTTCGCGGTCATCATGGTTTGGCCAACGGGGGTGGTGGGGTCGTAGTCGGTTTCGAGTTGGGTCAGCAGCTCTTTAATTTCTTGGGCGGCTTGGGTGAGGTTTTGGCTGTTGTGGATTTGGCTGTGGATTTTGTCGCCCATGACTTTGTCGCCTGCGATGTTATCGCCAGAGCCATATTGGTGGATGGTGTTGCCCATGGTTGGTTCTCCTGGTGTGTAGATTAGTTTTAGGACTTGATCGGTGTGGAGTGGCGGCATGGCATAGGTTTGGCCATGGTTGTCACTGAATTTTGACTGCGTAGATGTTGGGGGATAGCTGCTCGACTGGGGTGCCGACTTGGCCAGCGGTGAGGTTATGGGGCTGGTAGGTCTGATTTTAGGGCGACGATGTCGAGGAGCTGCGGGTTGGTTGGTGTATTTATGGAAAGTACTGGGTTATGCCTAGAATAGCTTTGAATTTTATTTTTATGTGCCTGTTTTATGGCCTTCTACAAGGTCGCCACCAAAGTTATCTCCATCGCCATGCTGGTGTAGGTTTTTACGCGAAGCGTCAATGAAAATATTTGTATTTTGTCCAGAGCTTTCTACATCGATGCCTTTTTGTCTGAGTTGCCGTACTTCGAGAGGCTCATATCCGTCGAGGAGTTGGCGTAGATTCACTCTGAGTTTGAGTTTGGGCACAATTACAGTCTGTTCACCCATATCTTCTAAACTCAATAAGTCTTGATAGTTTAGCGGTGGCTGATCATCATGCTCAGGCACTGGGACCCACTCAGTCGGCTTAGCAACATTGGTATGGATTTTTTTGAATACATCACGGATGAGTCCTAGAAAAAGCCTGCGGGTGGATTCTTTGCCGCTGACGGCGATGAAGACTTTGTTGTCGGAGGGGTCGGCTTTGATGCGGGCAATGTTATAGACTTCGTCATTTTCGGTATAGGCTAACATGACGCCACTGCGCCAGTAGAGCTGTTCATGGATTTTTTCGTGGGTGAGAACAATAAAGCGAGAGATGACGCTGTCGGGAAGAACGGTGTAGTGATATTGAAACTCTAGAGTTTCGCCTTTTAGACTGGTATCCTCCGGTTCTTCCTTGGGGAGAATGCCGGGAATAAGGTAGCGAGTTGGCTGACACTCGGGTAGCTGAAAGCAAAGTTGAAATTCTGCCATGAGATCGACTAGGAACTGGTTTCGATCGGTTGGGTAGCGCTCGACGGGGAGGATACGGCTGAGATCAGCTAATGTGAGCTGGCCTTTAGCTTTGATCTTAAGATCATCATCGCTCAGGAGCTTGTAGATGCCCCGGGTCACCCAGTCAGGGTTGAGCACGTTGGTGTTGTGCAGTAGGTGGTGTTCGCGAAAGTTGAGTACTAGACCCAGGTTGTGTAGTAGGCCGATCAGCTGGGCTTGGTTGGTTTCATCGGTAATGGCGTTACCGTAGCAGATGCCAATGTATTCGTTATAGGTAATGAAGTCTTGCTGCATAGCTTCTAGGTTTTCTTTAACTTGAAACCAAGAGAGGGGCAACAGATCGTAGACTTCTTTGAGCTGGCCTACTTGTTGGATAATGGCTTGTTTTAGGTCTTCGATACCTTTGCCTGTTTGGCAAGAGGTTTCCAGAATGGTTTGGATGTTGGGATATTTTTCCCGTAGGGCCTTACGGTTGATGTCAAGGGGCTGTTCATCACTTTTGTTGCCGACGATGATGACGGGGGACTTGTCACCAAAGCTGTCGATCAGTTTGAGCCAATAGTCGAGACGGTTTTCGTCTTCGCTGGTGCGGCAGTTGCAGACGAGGAGGTATAGACTACGTTTGGTGAGGAAGAACTGATGGGTGGCATGGTAAATTTCTTGGCCGCCAAAGTCCCACACATTGAGACGGACTTCTTTGGTGTTTACAGAGATCTTCCAGTCTGAGACTTTGAGACCGTCAGTCTGTTTTTCATTGGGGTTAAAGCTGTCTTCGAGTAGCCGGTTGATTAGGGAGGTTTTGCCGACACTGCCCTGGCCAACAAGGATCAGTTTGGCTTCGTTGAGGGGCCGAACCTCGCCACTACGAAGCTGACGACAGTAGTTGAAGATGCCAGAGATAGAACCTGGTTCTTCATACTCCTCTGGAGGCCCTAGGATTTCTGGGGCGATTGGTAATGGGTTGTGACGTACATCGAGGGTTTTTAACTGATTTAAGGTTTCTAAACGCTGTGGAATTTCGGTGATTTGGTTAGAGCTGAGGTAGAGGTGTTGTAGAGCCGAGAGCTGAGCGATGGAATCGGGAATTTCGGTGATTTGGTTAGAGCGGAGGTAGAGGTGTTGTAGAGCCGAGAGCTGAGCGATGGAATCGGGAATTTCGGTGATTTGGTTAGAGCTGAGGTCGAGGTGTTGTAGAGCCGAGAGCTGAGCGATGGAATCGGGAATTTCGGTGATTTGGTTA
>NZ_JAYGIG010000144.1:14309-29189 GCF_034932105.1 Leptothoe sp. PORK10 BA2
TAGAGCCGAGAGCTGAGCGATGGAATCGGGAATTTCGGTGATTTGGTTAGAGCTGAGGTCGAGGTGTTGTAGAGCCGAGAGCTGAGCGATGGAATCGGGAATTTCGGTGATTTGGTTAGAGCTGAGGTCGAGGTGTTGTAGAGCCGAGAGCTGAGCGATGGAATCGGGAATTTCGATGATTTGATTGGTGAAGGCGATGAGGGTGTCTAAATTCGATAGTTGGGCCACCCAGCCAGGAATATTTCCTAGGGAGTTGCCACTTAGGTCTAAATGACGCAAATGGGTCAGGTTCGCTAACCAGTCAGGTAACTCTGTTAGTCCATTGCCAATGGTCAGCGGCCCCCACTGCCGTTCCCCGTTGATGACGGTATGACCCCATTCCTGGTTGCCATTCTCATCCTTTTTGCCTTTGCCCAATATCAACCGCTCAAGCTGAGTCAGCCTACCCAGCTCCTCTGGCAGTTCCGTCAGCCCCTGCCCTGCCAGGTCCAACTCCGTCCATCCTGCCGCCGCTGCCCGGTCAATCAACGCCAGCAGCTCATCCTTAGTCATTGCCATCGCCTAACCCCAGTGCATACTCCCATATTGGCAAAAATTGCTCAGTTTTGCCCTCACTAGCAGATTAATAAACCTTGTCCACGTCCAGAACTGTAGTTTTTTCAGTGGGAAACCTCCAGGTTTCAACTTGGACGTGGTTTAAAATCAGAAAATTGGTAGCATAACCAAAATTTTGACGGGCAGAGCCCAGTCGTAAGCTGGAACTCTGAATGGGCTCCAGCTTTACGCAGCTGGGAGAGCGGAACTGAACCCAGCCACACACAACGGAGCAGATCGCCTTGACCAGCGGTCGGGAAACGGGGTTGAAGTATCTCACTCTGGAAGCTCCCGGTGTATGGCTTTTGCCCCCGAGGAAGGACATTCGATTGGTCGTCTATGCAACAGTTGAAAAAAATGATACTGGAAATATTACGGAAGGGCGATAACATTCCTGCGGGGTGCTATTTTCAGATTTTCTAGCCTTGTGCTAATGCTATCAGTCAGATCGGCCATTCATGTTTGATCGATATAAGCGGTATGTCCTTAAAAAGTCCGACCAACTTCCGCTCAATGTTGTCTTAATGGTCCTATTTGTATCTCAAACGGTGACGGCTGTGGGACTCACGGGCTGGTTGTCCCTACGTAATGGTCGCAGAAATGTTGATCACCTAGCGCTTGAGTTGAGCGATCAAGTGGTTGCCCGGATCCAAAACCAGGTGCTGAATTATCTGGATGGACCCCATCGGCTAAATCAAGTATTTGAGGGTGCGATCGCAAGCCAAACACTCAACCCCGACGATCCGCTGGCCCTGCGAACTTTCTTTTGGCACCAAATCAGGCGAGCCCAGCCAGGATCAACACTTTTATATGGCAATCCTTCAGCTGAAGTCATCGGCATCCATAAAACCTGGGATAGTCGGTGCCTGTGGGGGATGCAGACCATGGCCACCAACTTTAAATGGAATGTCTACGATATCGACGAATTTGGACAGCCCACCACACTCGTCCAAAGTAAGGAGCGCCCCCATCAACGCTACCGTCCTTGGTATACAGCAGCCCAGCAAAAACAGGAGCCTACCTGGAGCCCCATTTTTCAGACACAAACCGGGCTTGATCTGGTGATCACAGCGGCCCATCCCCTGTTTCAGCCCAATGGAAAACTGCTGGGGGTGCTGGGGGTCAAGATTCCCCTGGCGCAACTCACCGAGTTTTTGCAAACGCTTACCATTAGCAACTCCGGTCAAGCCTTTATTATGGAGCGCTCAGGGCAACTGGTGGCGACCTCTGGCCAGCAGCTGCCTCTGATGTCCATGGGCACTATCCAACAACGGGTGAACGCCATTACCAGCAGCGATCCATTAATTCAAGATGCCAACCACCATCTGTTGGAACACTTTGGCTCATTGGATAACATTGATCAAAAAAAGAGTCTCACCATATCCCATGACGATCATCACAACCTGATTAAGGTGGCCCCCTTGACCGAGGGCCGTGGGTTAGATTGGCTGGTGGTAGTCGTCATTCCAACGTCAGATTTTACCCAAGAGCTCCAGGCCAATACTCGCAAAACCGTGGTGCTCTGTTTGGTGGCTCTGCTGTTGAGTTTACTGTCGGGCATGCTGGCCAGTGGCTGGATTAGTCGGACTAAACAACAACTGGCCGAGGCGAATCAACTGTTGACCACACAGCTCATGGCCACCTTGGAGTCTACTGCTGAGGGCATTTTATCCCACACCCAGTCGGGAGAGATTTTGGCCTATAACCAGAAATTTGTAAAACTGTGGAATATTCCAGAGTCTTTGTTGGCCGCTGACAGTATTCCCCATGAACGTTGGCAGTTTCTGGCGGATCAAACCCCAGACCCGGATACATTTATGTCTAGGGTTTTAAACCTGTGGCAAGAGACCCCAGATGTGGAGGCACTGGAGCTAGTCGAGCTGCGGGATGGCCGCATTTTTGAGTGTTATACCCAGGCACAATGGATTTGCGATCGCATCATCGGTCGCATTTGGACCTATCGGGATGTCACCGACAGTCAACGCGCTGTCGCCAAAATGGCAGCCCTCAATCTAGAGCTAGAACGTCTGGCCCATCTCGATGGACTCACCCAGGTAGCCAACCGTCGTTACCTCGATAGTTACCTAACTCAAGAATGGCAACGCATGGCCCGAGAGCAACAAACCCTATCCCTAATTTTGTTCGATGTCGATTTCTTCAAACTCTACAACGATCATTATGGGCACCCAGCTGGAGATCATTGCTTAGTCCAAATCGCCCAAACAGCCCAACAGACTATTAAGCGACCTGCCGATTTAGTCGCTCGCTACGGGGGGGAAGAATTTGCCATTGTGTTGCCAAACACCACACAACAGGGAGCCATTGAAATCGCCCAGCATCTACAAACGGCCATTCAACAATTGCAAATTGCCCACAGCCAGTCAACGGTGAATCCGTTGTTGACCATTAGTCTGGGGCTAGCCTGTGAAATTCCTACCCCTGGTACCAGGCCAGATCAGTTACTGGCGCAGGCCGATAAAGCCCTATATAGAGCTAAACAGCAAGGACGAAACCGTTACTGTGTTTATGCCCCAGAGTCAAAGGTTTCATCCCCAATAGATCCATGAATGCACAGGTGCTAGCATATGACTGCTAAACCAAATCCCCCTAAAGATGGCTAAAGATGTTTCCCATCAGCAGGTGAAAAATGCTTTGATCCAAGACCTGCCTCCACTCAGAAATCTAGGTGATGCAAACTGACTCAGCCCGCCTCTGGAAAACAAGTTTTCCGGGCATTGAACTCTTCGAGGCAAAATTACGCCACCATCGGTTTGGGAAACACTTTCATGAAGCCTATACCATCGGCTTTAACGAAAGTGGCCAAGGCTGTAGCCAACACCGTGGGAAAACCCATTTCCTGAGTCCTGGTAGTTTTAATTTGATCAACCCAGGTGTCATTCACACGGGTCAAGTGGCTTCTCCAGTGGGCTGGAGCTTTCGTAATCTCTATATTGATTTTTCACAAATCGAAAAGATATTAACCCAGTTAGACGGGACAGGCCCAGGGATTCCATATTTCAAAGCACCGATCCTTAAGGAGCCGTCTCTAAAACCAATTTTCTATGGGCTTTTTGACTGTTTAAAAACACCCACATCTCAGTTACAGCAACAGTCTCTGTTGTTGGGCCTCCTGTCAAAACTATTCCAATTAAATGCAGAAAACTCTTTTAGTATCAGAGCCGCTCAGCCAGAATCAACGGCTGTTGCCCTTGTGCGGACCTACCTTGAAGCTCACTATACCGACAATGTGTCCCTCAATGAGCTGGCCCAGTTGGTCAACCTCAGCCCCTACTATTTAATCCGCTGTTTTCGGCAGCAGGTGGGCTGTGCTCCCCATCAATATCAGCGTCACTGGCAGCTGGTGCAGGTAAAGCAAGCCTTGCAGACTAGTCGGCAAGCGCTGAGCGAGATTGCAACTGACCATGGATTCTATGACCAAAGCCATCTCAATCGTGCCTTTAAGCAAACCTATGGTGTCACCCCTGGTCAATATCAAAAGGGCAATTCTGTCCAATACGGCTTAGCCCAGATATTTTTAACCTAGAAGCCAACATCTAGGGATATCCATGACTTTCTTGAAAGACTTTTCACTGTCTGCTGCGATCGCAGGTTTTGTCTCCGTCCTCGTCGGCTTTACCAGCGCTGGAGTCATCGTATTTCAGGCCGCACAAACAATGGGCGCATCCCCGACTGAAATTGGCTCCTGGCTGTGGGCTTTAGGCTGGGGAATGGGCCTGACGGGCATCATTCTATCCCTACGCTATCGAGTACCGATTGTGATGGCTTGGTCCACCCCTGGAGCCGCCATGTTGGTAACCACCACCGCCGATGTCAGCCTACAGGAAGCCACCGGAGCCTTTTTAATCTGTGGGGCGTTAATCACTCTATTTGGCTTTACCGGCTGGTTTGAGCAGCTGATAGAGCGGCTGCCGCTGTCCCTCGCATCAGCCATGCTAGCGGGGGTGTTACTACAGTTTGGCCTCCATGTCTTCACAGCGATGCAAACCCAGTTTGTCATGGTTTTTCCCATGTTTTGTCTATATCTGATTATGCGTCGCCTATGTCCCCGCTACACGGTGGTTGCAGCATTAGGGTTAGGGATTTTACTGGCGGGGGTCCAGGGGTTATTGCAAATGGAGACGGTGCAGTTGCAATGGGCTACCCCGGTGTTTATTACTCCACAGTTTTCTGTCAATGGGCTGATGGGGATTGCCTTACCGTTATTCATTGTCACCATGACATCCCAAAATGTGCCGGGGGTCGCCACCATTCGTGCCTTTGGTTATCAAGTCCCCTCATCTCCTCTGATTAGCTGGAGTGGTGTTGCTACCTTATGCCTAGCTCCCTTTGGGGCCTTTGCCATTAACCTGGCCGCCATCACTGCAGCCATATCCATGGGGCAAGAAGCCCACGAAGACCCGGCTAGACGTTATGTGGCTGCGGTGATGTCAGGGGTGTTTTATATCGTGGTGGGGCTGTTTGGCGCCACGGTGGTGGGCCTGTTTTCGGCCTTGCCTCGGGAGTTGGTGGTTGCGATCGCAGGTTTAGCGCTCCTTAGCACCATCGGCAAGGGCCTAGTCAGTGCCTTGACCCAAGAGAACGAACGGGAACCCGCACTGATTACTTTCCTGGTCACCGCATCCGGGATTAGCTTACTGGGGATTGGTTCAGCCTTCTGGGGATTGTTGGCCGGTACCCTAGCAATCCTCATTGCTCGACTTAACTATCGGGTTACTCCTCCTTAAGTCAACGCCTATCGGGCTCAGGGAGTTTTAAGATGAGATTATTTCAGGATTATGGACGTTCTCTTCGCACCGTAACAACGGTGCGAAGAGAATGGGTCTAAGAGATTGTTTATATCGCAAGCAAAGGTGAGCTGTTTTACCGCCAAAATGTTAGTACGGAAAGCGTTCAGCCCTCTCGGGTAGTGAGGCTTGGCACCCTTGAATGATCTAGGAATCTAGAAAGTACCCCCGCGGGTGCTGTGGCGACCTAGTCTCATTGCATAGACTCAATGTAGTCGATTGGAGCAAGTCTGTCAGACTGACTGACTCACTCCTTTACAAAGAAGTCAACAATCATTCCTGAAAGGATATTTAGCATGCCAGCAGCTTCAAAAGAAATGCGCTATTGGGTCGATGTCGCCATTGAGTGTGTTCGCCGCGACCATACGCCTACATTCGGCAAAGGCGATCAACGTGGACCCTTTAGAACCGCACGAGCCCTCGGCATGGCGCTAGGTGCATTGCACGACGGCTATGTATTGGTTGCCGGTAGAAAGCCACTCCTGACACTTTCATTGGACTCACCCACCCAGTCTCTTGACCCTGTCGTCACAGGTGCAGCAGCTTGCCATCAACTACTGCTGCTGCGCTACCCCACCCAGTCTGCGGAACTCAACGCATCCTGGGATTTTTGGGTACGCCTGTTTGAGATCTCTTTTCCGCCGATGGTGCCCTCAGAAAACTATGGACGCATGGTTGGCAATGCCGTTCATCTCCTTGGCATCAATGATCGCCAACTTGCCAATACCATGGGCTATACACCCAGTGGCCCCTATACCCACGATGCTCCGCCCACTGAACCTAACCAAAGATTTGCCGGTTCAGTTTGGGGTAATGCAGCCCGGCTAGTGACCGAGCGGGTAGAGGATTTTGCCCCACCTCCAGGTCGTACTGGGCCGACAACTGTGGTACCCAATGCACACTTCGCCGCCGACTTCCTCCGAGTTCAGACCAAGGGTGCGCAACAAAACCGAACTCGCACAGGCGATGAAGAGGTCATCGGTATCTATTGGGGATATGACGGCCCTCCCGAGCTAGGTACCCCACCTCGCCTTTACATGCAGGTGGTGTTGTCAGTGCTAGATGATATTGAAAGCCGCAAACCAGGTGCTCTGAGTGTACAAGAAGAGTTGCAAATCATTGCTGCAACAGGATTGGCTATGGCAGATGCGGGCATTGATGCTTGGCATTACAAATACTCGCCTGATCACATGATGTGGCGCCCAGCGCTCGGCATCCGGTTTGGGCTAGGTGATTTGGCCGCTCCCGAGTCTGAATGGCTGCCCTTGGGTCGGCCCGATACAAATGGGAAAGGCCTGGCGTTAACACCCGACTTTCCGGCCTATCCTTCTGGACATGCAACTTTTGGGGCGGTAGCCTTTCAGCTTTTGCGCACCTTCCTCGTTCAAAAGGGATTGGCAACCTTTTCACTAGAAGGTTTGGACAATGTCGATTTCTGTTTTGTCTCCGATGAGTACGATGGTCGCAATACAGACCCTCGCACCCAGACGCCAAGACCGAGACTGCCTCGCAAGTACTCGAGTCTCTGGAAGGCCATCATTGACAACTCAGTTAGCCGAGTATTTCTCGGTGTCCATTGGCAGTTTGATGGCGTTACGATCAAAGGTGCCGATCCTGATGGTGAGTTCGGTGTCCCCTGTGCCCCCGAAGATCTGGGTCGCCGTGGTGGTGTGTGGCTGGGCTGCCAGCTTGCTAATCAGGTGGCAGCCAAAATTGGTGTTTCGCAGTGCACCATCGACGACTCTAAGGTTTAACCACGGTTTGATAATCGTTAAACAATGGTTGAACAGCCCAGATCAACTAGTGCTCAACTCAACCTTGTCCACGTCCAGCACTGTAGTTTTTTCCGTGGGAAACCTCCAGGTTTCAGCTTGGACGTGGTTTAGTTCCCAACTAGCAGAAAAATAGATTGAGCTGCCTAAAATCGCCCATACTTCCTGCAGATACCTTAAAGTATCTGTTGCGAGTGTGGGCGATTTTTAATGGTTTGCAAGATCGATGACAACTTAGTTGCTGGGAGTTTTGCTTAAAGGCTGGGTTTTAGGGAGTACTGGCTGCTGTAACAATTTTGGTAACGCCTCAATGTTCGGTGGACTTTGGGAATATCACTGAAATGACGGGATGGGCGAATGCATGATGTACCGGCAAATGTATCTCTAAAGTCGGGCGATTTTATAGGGAAACACGATGCAATCGACAGGTGGTTGTCAGGCCATTGTCAAGTGACTTTCAAGTGCTGCACAGTTAAAGCCAACCGATTGGAACAGCCTGAATATGATGGATAACTTTATGATAAAAGTGAAAGCTCTGTTTCAGATGGCGTTTGTTGTGCCCTTACTCGCGCCCCTACTGGCCATGCCTCTAGCCGCTCAGCCGGCTAGTCAACCAGCTAGCCAGTCGGCCAGTCAATCGGCTAGATTCCGCGATACTCAGGAGTATTGGGCGTCAGCCTGTATTGATGGCATGGTGCATCAGGGGATTATGCAGGGCTATCCTGATGGGAGTTTTCGGCCTAACGGTACCCTTACTCGCGCTGAACTTGCAGCCGTTATTGTTAAGGCTTATCCCAATGCGCCAAAGGTGAACAATGCGCCAACTTTTGTGGATGTTCCCTCCGGGTTTTGGGCTGCGATCGCAATTCGGCAAGCTTACGAACGGGGCTTTTTGGCGGGCTATCCCAATCGTCAATTTCAACCCAACCAAGTCTTGACTAAAGCGCAGGCAGTGACGATTTTGGCTAAGGCGCAAAAAGTGGCTATGCCTGCCGATACTGAAGATACGCTGATTCGCTACTTTGACGATGCGGCCAGCATTCCAGACTATGCGAGAGGTGCGATCGCAGCCGCCACCCAAGCCAATCTCGTAGTCAATTATCCAACGCTCAGGACGCTGAAACCCACTGCCGCGATCTCCCGAGGTGAAGTAGCCGCACTGCTTTGTCAGGCCAATGCCGCTAGCTTGAATCCTCAGTATCGAGTGCCCGCTCAATATGTGGTGCAGTTCCAGTCCGGAGATAACAGCATTTGGCAACAGGCAACGCTGCTCAAAGAGTTCACTCCCCACAATCAGGTTGACCCCTTAGACAATATTGCCCTCCTGCAGAATCAGCTATTTTTCTTTGCAGAGGCTTCTCGCCGCACAGCCCTTCCCAATGCAGGCAATCATGTGTTGGCCGCAAGTGGTGGCCTGTGGGTGACAGATGGAACAGCAACAGGAACCCGATTGGTGAACGATCAAATCCTTAAGGTCGATGTCAACGGTCAACCGCAGAGCAGTTTTCCCACCTTCATGGGAGCCTCAGCTCAGCGAGTTTGGTTTACCACAGAACCTTTGCAACCCAATGACTTGATCAATCGCCTCTGGAGCAGCGATGGCACCACAACGGGCACAAAAGCGCTCGCCGCTCTCAGCCCTGAGTTAAATCAAGCCTTGAGTCAGGCCAGTCGGTTGGATACACAACCCAATCTCTTTCTCAACGAAAATTATGTGTTTTCGCTCACGACTCCAACAGAAACACAGCTTTGGCAAAGCGATGGTCAAAACAACACTCAAGCCTTGGGTCAGTTTAAACATCAACCACCTCAAGGGGGATTAATTCCTAACCTGTTCACGAGTAATGGTAGACAGCTTTTCTTTGCCCTGCGGGATGCCCAAAGTACCACCCAGCTTTGGCGCAGTGATGGCAGGCCAAATGGAGCGATCGCCCTGCAAACCCTCAACCCAGCAGGCGAACCCTTTACCCCTTGGCAAGATCACATCTATGTCCAAGCAGAAACCCCCCAAGCCGGTTGGGAATTTTGGACGAGCGACGGCACCCCTAGCGGCACCGTCTTACTCAAGGATATTTATCCCGGTGCAGAAAGCTCCGCCCCTCGATTACTCACTGGCCTCGGCTCCACGTTCTTTGCCTTGGCAAACTCTCCCCAAGGATTTGAGCTTTGGTCTACCCAGGGCACCTCAGCCAGTACGCGCCTTGTTAAACGGCTGAGTGCTCAGCAATCCAGCAATGCTGAGCGCACATTTTTTGTTCATCAAGGTCGATTATTCTTTAGTTTTTTAGGCCCAGCACCGGTCGCCGGTGAAAGATCTTTTGGCTCAGGTCATGAGCTATGGGTAACCGATGGAACAGATGCAGGAACAAAACGATTAGCCATATTTTCCAATGGGAATGTCGACAGGTTTACGGTCTTTAAAGATCGTCTCTTCTTTAGTGGAGGAGGTTTAAATGGACAAGAACTTTGGCGCACTGATGGCACGCCCCAAGGAACACAGCAAGTTGCCGACTTATCGCCAGGAACCAGTCTGATTGCTCCGCCCTGCATGCCTCCTAACCCACAAAATCCCACCCCAAACTGTCCGCTCCCTTTTGAACAACAGAACTCCAGTCTGCCGAGAGATCTCACCGTTCATGGCGACTGGCTCTATTTCATCGCCAACAACAGCGAGCTGTATCGCACCGATGGCACAACCGAAGGGACAGTGCGAGTCAAACGCTTCGCAAATACCAACAGCACTCGACCTAATCGAATTGTCAAACTCAATCAGCAGCTAGTGATCATCACCGAAATACCCACAGACGAGGCTTCCTCCATTCAATCCAATCGCCTTCAAATTTGGTCGCTTAAGTGATCCGATTGCGAAAGGCTATATCGCCAAAACCCAGTCCTACAAGATGATCTACTTGTCAGCTCTACCCGCATCGAAATGGATCTGTACCATAAAGCAGAGTCGAAGCTAACTTTCACCTCGCTGTCACAATAAATCTTTGTTTTTTGTTTTTACCCGCTCGTAAAACTCTTCCATTACCTCAAGAAACGAATTATCTCGATGCCAGAAGGGTGGAAAGTCGCCTTGTTTTTTGACCAACACTGCCGACACGCCTGACTGCTCAGCTACCTCAATCGTTTGGGGCAGTCGCTTTGCCCCCTGCCAGAAGTCTTTTAGGCTAGCCTCAGCAGTCGCCTCAGTCACGGGACGGGTGTAGTAAGTCTCGACTGCGTTGGGCGGCTGTTGCTGCATCATCATCTCAGCCGACAGGGCTTGCCCCAGTGGTGACTTGGCCAGTTCCTTTTTCAAAGCTTCCCGCGATAACCCGCGCAGCTCAAACAGCAAAAACGGGTCTTCATCGAGCTTGGCGGCGATCAGGTAATGGACCCCGGCAATGTGTTTACAGGGGTTACTGTAATCCGGGCAAGAACACGCCGTCTTAAAATCTTTTTTGCTACTGGGGAGCAGCCTTAAGCCCAGTGTCTTGAAGCTGTCTTCGATATTGTCAGGGATTTCGTTGAGCAACAGCCGAGAGATTAGGCTGGCTTTGGAGGCAATCAGGGCAATCACCGCTGCCCATTTGGCTTTGCTAATCGGCTCAAACTCGATGGTGGTCGTGTACAGAGGCTCTTTATAAACACCAAAGTACGGATTGACCGAGCCCCTTACCTTAGCTGTCACCAGGCCATCCTTGATGTCAAAGCTCTTGACCTTGCCCCCGCGAGCATAGGTGCGCCCCCGACCCAGGCGATTAGGCTCTGTGAAGCTTTCCAGCGCATGGATGAACTTTTGTCCCCACCAGGTTCTACTAAATTCAGCCATGATGTTTACTCCAAAACGGCACTGCGGTTGAGCGAAATCAATTGCTTAAAGGAGTCGTTATCAAGCTCCGTTAGCCAGGATTCATCCGACCCGACAATGGATCCTGCCAATTTCTTTTTATCTTCGATCATCTGGTCAATGCGTTCCTCTAAAGTACCGATGGCGACAAACTTATGCACAAACACATTTTTCTTTTGCCCAATCCGAAACGCCCGATCCGTCGCCTGATCTTCAACGGCGGGGTTCCACCAGCGGTCAAAATGGAAGACATGGTTGGCCTTGGTCAGGGTAATCCCTACCCCGGCAGCTTTGAGTGACAGCACAAAGATCGAGGGAGCTGTCTCTGGGTCTTGAAATTCGGCAATCATCTGCTCTCGCTTTTGGCGGTTGGTGCCACCGTGCATATAGTAGGTGTTGTAGTGGCTGGTGTGCTTGAGGTATTGGGTCAGGGCTTCGCCAATTTCACGATATTGGGTAAAGATCAGGGCGCTTTCATTTTCCTCAGTTACCTCGACCAGCATTTCGATCAGACGACTCAACTTGTGCGATCGCTCCGTAGAAAACTCGCTGTCATCTTGCAAAAACTGTCGAGGGTGATTGCAGATCTGTTTTAGCTTGGTTAACGTCGCTAACATCAAACCTTTGCGCTGGATGCCATCGGCTGCGGCCAGTTGCTCTCCAATATCTTTGATCACGGCCTCATACAGGGAGGCTTGCTCTTTGGTCAGGTTGCAAAAGAGCTTTTGTTCGACCTTGTCGGGCAGGTCTTTGATGATGGATTTGTCGGTTTTAACTCGTCGCAGGATGAAAGGTTCGACCAGCTTCTTGAGGGTAGCTGATTTGGCAGGCTGGTTATCTTTTTGGATGGGCAGCTCAAAGTTTTTGCGAAATTGGGCTTGTTTTCCTAAATAGCCAGGGTTCAAAAAATTAAAAATTGACCAGAGATCCATCAGACGATTTTCGACCGGTGTGCCAGTCAGGGCCAGCCGGTGCTTGGCTTCTAGCTTGAGAATGGCCTTGGTCTGGGCCGTCTTGGGGTTTTTGATATTTTGGGCTTCATCCAGGACAATCCGATGCCAGGTCGGGCTGCTGAGCAAGGCGATATCTTTACGCGCCAGGGTAAATGACGTGATGACGACATCGTGCTTGCGGGCAATCGCCTTAAAGTCTTTGGCCGCGTTTGCTCGCTCAGCGCCGTGGTGGATCGCCACCTTCAGGTGGGGTGCAAATTTATCCAACTCGCGGAACCAGTTGCCGACAACGGAAGTGGGGGCAATGAGTAGGGTGGGTGGGAGCTGCTTAATTTTGGCTTGGGCGGCTTCTTCCCGTTCTTGCACCAGTCGGGCAATCACCTGGACGGTTTTGCCGAGCCCCATGTCATCGGCCAGGCAGCCGTTGAGGCCCAGGTTATCGAGATAGTGCAGCCAGGCCAGACCGCGTTTTTGATACTCTCGCAAAGTCCCCTGGAGTTGGCTGGGGTCGGTCATGGTTTCGAGATGGCTCTTGTCGTTGAGCTGGGTCAACATACTTGAGAGCACATCATCTCGGTCATAATCGACTTCCAGGTCTTCATCCCCCTCAGCGGCAAGTTTCATGAAGTCTAGCAGACTCAGCTCCGGATTCTCAGCCTGCTGCTTTTTCCAAAACTCCAGCATCTGCTGCATTTTTTCGGGATCTAGCTCCATCCACTGCCCCCGGAATTTGACCAGGGGGGCTTTGGCGTTGACCAGCTGCTGCCATTCTTTCTCAGTGACGGGCTGCTCTCCAATCGAGAACTCATATTGGTATTGCACCAGGGTCTCATAGGAAAAGTAGCTTTTGGCTTTATCGTTGCCGCCTAAGGATTTGCCCTTGGCCTTCAGACGAATCTTGGCCCGCTGTCGTCCTTTCGGCGTCCACCAGGCGGGGACGATCACTTTATACCCGGCATCTTCTAGGACCCAGGCGGCTTCTTTGAGAAAATTAAGGGCGGTCTCAAGATCGATGGCGATGCCCACCGGCTCATCGGTCTCTAATCCTTGCCAAAACTTGGGATAGATGCGGGCGGCATAGCCCAGGTTCATGAGTAAATGCTGCTCAAAGTCATCGCCAAACTGCTGACGCAGTTCTTTTTGTTGCTTGCCGCGCAGTCGCCAAAAGTCTGAGAGGGGCACCCGCAGGGAGGGATCTTCCTTGGGGGCGACCTGAAACAGGATCTGCCAATCGTCTTCGGGCTGGTCGGGCTCTTGCAGTTGAAAGTAGATATGAAAAGGAATGGCGGTTTGGGAGCGGCTGATGCGATCGCGCCAGCTCTGCCACTGTTGATATTGCTCTCGCCACGCCGGTAAGGTCCAGTGCGTATTCAGGTTAGGAAAGATGCAGTGGTAGACCAGGGAGTCTTCTAGCTTTTTAAGCCAGCCCTGGGGAAAAGCGGTATGGGTAATCAACTCCCCCAGAAAACATTCAGAAAAATGCCTGAGTAGGCTGGCTCGATCGTAAAATTCAGTTGCTTTTGTGGGGGCTGTAAATCCTGCCACACAGGCTAAGGGCATATAGTCTACATAGGTCTGGATATCGGTCTCGTAGCGTTCACCGATCAGATCCCAGGCGGGGTATATCTCGAAGTCACTGGCTTTGGCACTAGTTTTAGCGCTAGTTTTGGCGCTGGTTTTGGTGGCTGTTGCAGTGCTTGCTTTACTTTTACGAGTTCGCCCCGCCGCTGTTTCTGTAGCTGCTGTTTTTGTAGACGTAGTTTTACGTTGAGCCTGACTCCGGCCCTTTTTCGGCGGGGCAGATAGCTCTCGATACCGCATGGCAGGGATATATTGATCTCGCTGGATCACCTGCTTTAGCGCCTGGGTATAGTGATACCAAAACAACAGATCGGGCCCGAGTTGCACCTCGGCCAGGTTGTAAAGGGCAATAAAGTGCAGGTCATTTAGCAGACTGAGCACCCGTTCAGCGGGTACGGCATAGCAATCGATGTCCCAAAATTGATAGTCAAAGGTCTCGGGCAGGTCTTGCTCTAGATAGCGAGATAGCTCTAGAGAAGGCAGGGGCTGCTTGGCAGCGGTGGGCAGCAAAAAGTGCTGGGGGGCAATGTCATCCTCAATCTGTCGGTATGGTGGCGGCTTAATGCCCAGTTCAGTCTCTAATAAGATCGCCAGTGCTGCTTTAGGCACCTGATATGGATGACCAGACTTACGACGATGGTTGCTTTGCTCGCTCGTTTCTACCCATAGGCAAAATTGCCCTGGTTGAATAAACGTCGCTTCTGCTTGGGGAATCCAAGTGCCATGCAGAATTTTCATTACACATGCTGACTGACTAGGGGGTTGCTGCTGCTATCTTACGAGGTTACGGTCTCCTCAGGAACCTGGCAAGGCAAAAATTGCATCGTAGAGCGTCTCGGCCAAATGGTCAGCCTCTTTGCGAGTCACCACCAAAGGTGGACATAGAATCAGGACGTTGGTAAAACCAGGAATCGTATTCGTATTGAGGCCAATGATCACCTGTTTGCCCATGCAATACTGAGTCACTGAAGCCATCGCAGCACTCTCCAGAGGCGTTTTGCTGACTTTGTCTTTCACCAACCCCACGCCTAGCAGCAGCCCCTTGCCCCTGACATCGCCCATATTAGGATGGTCCAGCAACCGTTGCGATTTGCCCAACAGATACTCACCACCAGTTAGGAAAACTCACTGACACACCAACCTTACGATGGGTCTTTCAATCCTTTATGGCGATTCACTGGGTCTCGATTGAAGGTAATCCACAGATTGTCAACTGGAGTTTAGACAAAAAATGTTGAGAGAGCGATCAGCCCTTGAGCCAGATCGCTCCATAGACGAAGCTGAGGAAACACAACTAACCTCAATCGTCTATGAACAGTGTTACCAACCTCAAAGCATTT
>NZ_JAYGIG010000145.1:0-28235 GCF_034932105.1 Leptothoe sp. PORK10 BA2
ATTGTTGGGACTAGATTGGCGTTCATATTCCAACTCTAGTCCTATTTCCTGCTTGATGCTCTACAACCTCCAACTGACAATACTTCAGCCCCTTTACTGATGGCCGAGGAACACCGGTTACGCCCTTATTCTATTAGCGGTGGAACAGAGATCATTAATCCCAATAATGGTAACGAGATCAATCTGTTCCATAGCTTTGAAAAGTTTGGCCTGACCGATACCGAAACTGCTACCTTTGAGCATTCTCCTGGGGTAACAAACATTATCGGCCGTGTGACCGGTGGCGACCCCTCAAATATTGATGGTCAAATAAGTGTGGGATTGAATAGTTCAGCCAATCTCTATTTGCTAAACCCATCAGGGATTCTTTTTGGTAACAATGCATCCCTTAATTTAGGGGGTTCATTTTCAGCCTCAACCGCTACGGGGATAGCGTTTGGTGATGCCCTGTTTGATGCCCTGGCAGACAATGTCCCCAACAATACATTGATCGGTAACCCCACGGGGTATGTATTTGGGTCAGAACAGGTTAGCCCCATTGTCAATGAGGGTAACTTAGCGGTGCAGCCAGGCCAATCTTTAACATTATTAGGGGGGCAGGCCATCAATTCAGGTACATTATCTGCCCCAACTGGAGAGACGGAAGAGGGTCAGATTTTAGAGGGCCAGATTTTAGTGGCAGCCGTGCCTGGAGAAAATCTGGTGAGGGTCAGTCAACTGGGGTCTCTATTGAGTTTAGAATTTGAAACAGTTCCAGACACATTTGCCCAATCGCTAGCTGGATTTACACCCTCCACCCTGCCGGAATTACTCACGGGGCCAGCGAGTGTGGCAACAGATCTTATCCTGAATCCAGACGGTTCCTTGAGTCTATCTGGCTCTCCCTTCGTTGCAGAACTGGGGACCGCAGTCCTCGACGGCACCTTGGATTCATCTAACACAACCATATTTATCGAGCGCACTATTGTATTAAATCCCGATCTAAGTGCTCCAGATGTGACTGTGGAAGCCATTCAAGCGCTTGAGCTGGCTGACTTGCTGATCCCTAGGAACCTCACATCGATTCTATTTAACAGCTCTGGTCCCACTAATATCGGTACCATTTTGTCCAGTGGTAATAATGTTGAATTGAGGAGCCAGGGAGCGATTGATATAGGTGATATCACAACATCTGTAGGTGGCGACGCTGGCCTTGTCACCCTTGAGTCTCAATCGTCTATCACCACAGGAGATATCGATACATCTAGTGGCGATGGCGAACCCGGTAGTGTTGTCCTTGATGCCGGCACATCAATCACCACGGGCGATATCACGGCTGTTGGCTTATTTGAAAGTGGAGACGTTAGCCTGACGGCTGAAACAGCCTCGATTATCACAGGGGATATCGATACGTCTAGTGGCGATGGTGAGCCCGGTAGTGTTGTCCTTGATGCCGGCACATCAATTACCACGGGCGATATCACGGCTGCTGCTTTTATGGTTAGTGGCGATACTGGCGACGTAGAACCGGGTAATGTGGATTTAATTGCTGGCACATCTATTGTCACTGGGAAAATAGATACATCTAGTGACATTGGCGATGCTGGCAACGTAGTACTTGATCCCCCCGGAGAGGTCGTCTTTAGTTCCATTGATGCCAGTAGTCTTACCGGTACGGGGGGTGACGTTACTGTCGTTTCCACTGCAAGCACTGTACGGGGCATTGACGTCATTGCCGGTAGCAACAACACTATTTCCACCGCCGGAGTTACTGGAAATGGTCGGATTCGCATCATCCATGGGGGCGGCGACACTGTCCCATTTGATATTGGGGATGCCTCATTTAATGGCACCGCTGGAGCGATCACTACAGGGGCCGACACCCTGGCAGATGGCGATCCCAATGAGCCATTTTTTGGCAGTTTTACCCAAGGGAACATTGAACTAATTGCCACCGATGTCCTGGGTGGCGATGGCGATCCAACGATTTGTGTCCAAGACTGTACTACCCCTGATGACCTTGAGGTGGCTAATGCGGTTAATGGTGTGTTGGCCGTTAAAGCAACAGAAAATCATGAAAGTATTTTTCTGCAATTAGAAGATCGTCTGACTGAGGAGTTTGTCGAATACCTACGTCCTGGCCTACTTCCATCCGAGGCAGCTATGCCTGATGGGGATGTCGCCGACATTGGTTTTATTGAGCAAGTGGAATTGGGTCAGTCCCCTGCCGTTATTGACCTACCTACGGCCCAAAAAAACCTGATTGAAGTTCAACGGGCAACAGGCAAAAAGCCTGCGCTGATCTATGCCGTATTTGGGGCTAACCAGGCTACAGACACAGAGAATAACGTGATTAATGTGGCGACATCATCATCAGACCCGCTGGAGCTAATGCTGATCACAGCTGAAGGGGAGCCGGTATATGTGAGGTTAGATGTGACCCGCGAAGAAGCGGTGTCCATGGCTCAACGCTTACGCCGCCAGGTTTCTACCCCTAGTCGGGCCAACCTCAACCAGACGTACTACCTAACGGCAGCCCAACAACTTTATCAGTGGTTAGTTGCTCCACTGCAGGCCCAGTTGGACGCTGAGGGAATTGATACCATTAGTTTTATTCTCGATGCAGGGCTGCGTTCCACACCTTTAGCCGCTCTGCATGACGGTCAGGACTTTATCATCCAGAACTACAATGTGGGGCTGATGCCAAGTCTGAGCTTGACGGATCTGACCTATCAAGACATTAGCAATGTCGGTATTCTGTTGGCCGGCACCTCCACCTTTGCGGATCAAGCGGCGTTGCCCGGCGTGCCCGTAGAGCTAGACTCGATTGCATCTCAATGGCCTAGCACGTTACTGCGGGGCGAAACATTTGTCCTCGATACCCTTAAGGGCGAACGGCAGAACAACCCCTCCGGCATCATTCACCTGGCCACCCATGGTGAATTTAATGTGGGTGACTTATCTAAGTCGTATCTCTATCTCCATAATCAAAAACTGGCGCTAACGGAGCTTCGTAGCCTAGGGTTACATCAACCCTCTGTGGAATTACTGACATTGAGTGCTTGTCAAACTGCCTTAGGAAATCGTTCTGCTGAGTTAGGCTTTGCTGGATTTGCTGTTTTAGCAGGGGCCAAAACCTCCATTGCCAGTTTATGGAATGTGAGTGATGAAGCGTCGGCAGGGCTGATGATTGAATTCTATCGCCAGCTGCAGGATAGCCAGCCCACCATCAAGGCAGAAGCCCTACGTGAAGCACAGTTGGCCATGATTCGAGGCGATATCTCCGTTGAAGGAGGATGGCTTAAGGGGCCCACCGCATCGCGTCAGCTACCGGTGGAGTTGGCGATCGAGGGCCAGCGAAATTTTAGTCATCCATACTATTGGGCAGCTTTTAGTTTGGTCGGTAGTCCTTGGTAGATGAACTACGGTAGATGAACTATCGGCTGGGCTAGTCCGTAAAACTCCGATCCACGGCCCCAGCCGCCACCGTTTTCCCCACCAAAGTCTCCAACGCCAAAGACTGGGCCATGGGCATCTGCCCATAGCTAAACACCCAGGGAATCCCCTCCGGCAGCGCCAACTGCTCTAACACGTAAGGACTGCCATAGACCACCACTGCCTGCAAATCCCCCGCCGCCATCAGCATTGCCAAATACTGGCTCGCCAACTGCACCAGATTCTGGCCACTGCGAAAAGGATTACCCCGGATAAACAACTGCACCAAGGTGGGTACCCCCGTTTTTGGCCCCTGGGACGACCGGCTATCCAACAGTGTCAGTCCATAGCCCCACCCCATCGGCACAGCAATCGCCGGAGCCGTCCTGGGCAAATATCCACAGCTCAAAACATCATCCACCAAGATCACATTCTGGCCCGTCTCCCCAGGCCCATAGGTCCCCCCACCCCGCCGATTCGATGCCTGCAAAATAGACCGGGCCAGTGCCAAGGTATCCGGTTGGGCCAGCTGCTGCACCTGGGTCACGGGCTCCGCCGGTGCCCAATCATGGCAGAACTGCCCGGTGCCTAACGGCCCAGACACCTTATGCTTTGCCCGCCAAATCCGCTCCACCGATGACCGGATCTGAACCTGATTCACCCGTCCTACCCGCACCGCTTCGCAGATGGCCTGAATGCATCCCTCCACCTCCCCGGGCATCAGTACCACATCGGCCCCGGCTTCCACCGCCAGCACCGCCGCTTCGTAGGGGCCGTAGGTTTCGGTAATTGCCCCCATCACCAAGGCATCGGTGACAATTAGACCACCAAAACCCAGGTCCTGACGTAATAGCCCGGTTAGAATCGGCTGCGAGAGGGTGGCAGGATACTGCTGATCGAGGGCAGTCAGGCAAATGTGGGCCGTCATCACGCTGTCTACCGGCTTGGCTAAACCTATGGCCGAGCCGGGGGAAATAACTCCCTTAAAGGGTACTAATTCCACCTGATCCAGTCGGCCTAAGTCGTGGTCAATCACCGGTAAGCTCAGGTGAGAGTCCATGGCGGTATCCCCATGGCCGGGAAAATGCTTTGCCGTGGTTAGTACTGGGAAATCCTGGGCTCCAGCAATAAAGGCCTGGGCCAACTCGGTCACAATCTCTGGCGTCTCGCCAAAGGCGCGCACATTAATCACTGGGTTGGCAGGATTATTGTTCACGTCCACCACGGGGGCCAACACCCAATTGAGGCCAATAGCCATGGCTTCGCGGGCCGTATGGTGGCCAAACTGCCGGGCATAGGTTTTTGCTAGGGCCAAATCAGTCCGGGCAATTTCCCCCAGGGCCATGGGTGGGGGAAACCAAATGGCACCGCTGAAGCGTTGGCCGACGCCTTCTTCGATGTCGGCGGCCAGCAGTAGGGGAATCTCAGCCATGGCCTGGAGGGCCTGACATCGGAGGGCCACTTCTGCCCCGCTGCCCCCCAGTAGAATAACGCCGCCCACCCCCAGGGTGGTGATGTAATGGCCCATCTGGGCTTGGGTGGCTTCCCAGGCAGGGTATTGAATTTGGTGATCAAACAGGTGCCCAGTGGTGCGCACGACGATCATCTGGGCGACGAGCTGCGATAGGGATAGACTATCGGGGTCTGGCAGGATGGGTTTTAGCATGCGTGCCTGGAGAGCGCCTTGATGCTTCTAGCCTCCCCCTTGAAAAGGAGGATTGCGAGGTATGGAACGGGGATTGAGAGAGATTAAAGGGGATTGAAACGGGATCGAGCCATTCTTTTGGTACTGAGAGATCCCTTCTGGCTCCCCTGACAAAAGGGGGGACACACCAAAGCCATTGAGTTATTTCTTAACAGCTCTTTAGGTGATGGGACTATTGGTTCCATCATCAGTGGCGGTGGGGACTGCAGCGGGAATGTCGCCAGGCCCATCATCACCGGATAATTCACCGGATAATTCGTCGCTGGGCATTTCATCGCCCGGTAGTGGAGCATTGCCCCGTTCATGTTTGAGCTGACTGAGTAAGTTGAGGACCTGGGTGCCCTGTTCAAAGGACACATCCTCTTTGAAGATGATGTCTGGTGTCCGACGGAGGCGCAATCGCCGTCCTAGGGTGCCTTTGACGTAGGGGGTGGCGGCGGCCAGCCCAGCCATGGTTTCGGCCTTGGCTTCGGCGGTGCCGTAAATGCTGACAAAGACTTTGGCATGCTGGAGGTCACCGGCCACATCAACGGCGGTAACGCTGACCATGCCAGCGCCGACGCGCTCATCTTTGATGTCTGACATGAGCATCTGACTGATTTCCCGCTTAATTGACGCTGACACCCGCGCCACTCGACGATCCGTTGCCATGGCCCTCTCCTTTTGTAGTTATTGGTGAACCAAGGCGGCTATGCTAGCCCCAGCATGGCCCGTAGGGTAAAACTTAGGCAGATAAAGCCCGCGATCACCGCACTGACTAGGGCGACGGCGGTGACGGGATTTTCGAACAGGGGCAACAGCGGCTTGATCACGCTGTAGAGTACACCCAGGGTAAAGCTAATGAAGTAGCGCGGGTAGCGCGATACATTGGAGAAAAATTCTTGCATCGTCTAAGCTGACATCGTTTAAGTTTTGTGTGGCTTTGCTGCAGCCGCTGGATATAAGCAAGACATTAAAGGCCTTATATATCTTACCCTAGGTACTCGATTCTCCTGAGAGAAAAATCCTTAAGAGTTTATGGTTCAACTATCTTCCCCACCGGTCACGCTGCGTCCATTTTTGAAATGGGCGGGGGGCAAACGGCAGTTGGTGCCTGAACTATTGAAGTATGCACCGTCTGCCTATGGGCGATATTATGAGCCGTTTATTGGAGGGGGGGCTTTACTACTGACTTTGCAGCCGGAGGCGGCGACTATTAGCGATCGCAACTCCGAGCTAATCAACTGCTACCAGGTAGTCAAACATGCCGTCGAGGATCTAATTAGCCACCTGAAGCAGCATTACAATGAAGCCAACTACTTTTACGAGGTGAGGGACTGGGACCGCCAGGCGGAATTTTCGGCTAAAACATCGGTTCAGCGGGCAGCGCGGATTATTTTCCTCAACAAAACCTGCTATAACGGGCTGTTTCGCGTCAACGCCAAGGGCCAGTTCAACGCCCCCTTTGGGCGATACAAAAATCCCACCATTGCGGATGAAACCGTCCTCAGGAACGTCAGCCAGTACCTAAACCAGGCCAGGGTCACCATCCACCAAGCGGACTTTGCCACCACCGTAGCGGCGGCCGGTGACCAGGATTTTGTGTATTTTGACCCCCCCTACGATCCCATATCTACCACGTCATCGTTTACGGCTTATGACCGCAGTAGATTTGATCGCACCGAACAGCAACGCTTAAAAGCAGTGGTGGATGAACTCTCGGCCCGGAACTGCCAAGTATTGCTGAGTAATGCCTACACAGACTTTATTCAGGACCTATATCGGGACTATCGCTGTGTGCGGGTAGGGGCCACCCGGGCAATTAATTCCAACGCCACCAAGCGCGGCAAGGTGGATGAGATTTTAGTCATGAACTACTAGCATCCTCCCATCCAGACCCCCTCTCTTCTCTGCCCTCTACCCTTTCACCCCCTATCTTGCAAGCCTATGCCGAGCTATCGCTGGCAACAGTACACCTGTTCCTATGAACTGCAGAAATCGGACAGCAATGCCACGCCCCTCCTGCTAATTCATCCCATTGGGGTAGGATTGGCGGGCCCGTTTTGGCAGCCGTTTATGGACCAGTGGCGGGAGCATGACCCGATGGGCAACCAGGGGCGCGACCTGTACGTGCCCGATCTATTGGGATGTGGTCAGAGTGAGCTGCCGCGCCGTCCCTATAGCCCCCGGGACTGGGCCGAGCAGCTCCATTGCCTGATCTCTGAAGTGATCCAACGACCGGTGATTCTGGTGGTACAGGGGGCACTGCTGCCCGTGGCCCTGGAACTGATGGCGGATAAAACCATGGCCCAGGGGGTGGCGGGGGCGGTCCTATCGGGGCCACCGGCCTGGCGGTTGATCACAGAACCCACGGCCCCCTGGCGACAGCGGCTGAATTGGTCCCTGTTTGCCTCACCCCTGGGCTGGGGATTTTATCAATATGCGCGTCGTCGAGGCTTTCTCCAGTCTTTTTCCCAGCGACAGCTGTTTGCTCGATCAGAGGATGTGACGGAGGCCTGGTTAGCCATGCTGGACCAGGGGTCACGGGACATGGCCACCCGCTATGCGGTGTTTTCCTTTTTGGCAGGGTTTTGGCGACAGGATTATGGGGCTGCGATCGCAGCCAGCCAAAAACCTATCCTGGTGATCATGGGGGAAACCGCATCCACCATTGATCGCACCGCCCAGGACACCACCGCTCAACAGCGGCTGACGGACTATACCAGTCACTTTCCCCAGGCCCAAGGGGTGACCATTCCCGGCCGCAACGTGCTGCCCTATGAGTCAACGAAGGAGTTCATCGCTGTGCTGCGGCCCTTTGTTAATGGGCTATAGGCAATCTATCACCGGTCGTTAAAAGGCAACGGCGTCCGATGCCCCTGCACCAGCCTCCTCGCCGTTATCCTCAGGGGCCTCTTCCGCAGGGGGTGTTTCGGTTTCGTCCGTTGGCGGTTTGGTTTCGTCCGTTGGCGGTTTGTCGCCCTCCTCAGGTGTCTCCTCGTCAGCGGGCTGCTCTGGGGGTGGGGTGGTTTTAATGTTATCTACGGCCACGCTGAGGGCGTAGTTGATGGGGGTGGTGGTTTCGGAAACGATGACAACTTCGTAATACCCCGATTGGGTGAGCGGTCCCGACCAGGTGGTCTCGGAGGAATCAGACAGTAAAAAGGGCTCTTTTTGGGACGGCACCGGCAGGTACAGGGACATCAAGGTGCTGCCCCCAGGAACCTGGAGGTTAATGCGGAGATTTTGCCCCTCCTGCAAATTGAGGGTAAACACCCGGCCTTGGCCCGGCGTTAATTGTCCCGTCATCCGCTGCCGAAAGGCCCCCGACTCAAACTCTACTGGCTCCAGGTTTTTACCCGAGGTCAAATCCCCCACACTGTCCTGGGCCAGGGCATACCACACCTGACCAATGGGCTGATCCAAAACGTTATCCAGCTGTTCATCGGGAAAAATCGTGGCAAATTTTGCATCGGCTAAATCATCTAGGGCCCGACTGCTGACATTCAGCCGATTCACCGACTGTCGCCAGCTTTCTCGATCGTCAGCGCCATAGGCCCCCAGCCCCCGGCGAGCGGGCATGCTCAAATTCACCTCCAACGTATCCAGGCCGTCCATGGCCAGATTATCCCAGCGCAACCGTAGGGGGGCATCGTTTACCGATGAGGTCAGGGGCCGCCCTTTGAGGTTGGGATACTGCTGATAAAAGCGCTGGTTGATCCACAGATTTAACCAGGCATCATTCACCCCTAACGCTTCACTGCGCTGGAGCAGCTCCTCCTTACGGGCAACTTCATCGGGGTTGGGGCCTACGGCCGTATTCTCGGTGGGCAGAGTGGGGTTTTTCGCTGTCCCCTGACCAAAGGGCCACCGGGGCCGAATCCCAATGCCAAACAACAGGGTCAATAAAAGACTGCTAATCCCTAATACGGCTAGCAATCCGATCAATGCTTGCAAAAAACTCTCGCTGCCACTTTGCTTGGCCGGACTCACCGCCGTAGGGGTGTTGGGAGGTAATGTAGTCTCCGTCTCTTCAGGGTCGGGGGAGACCACTCGCGTGGCGCCGGTAGTGGGATAGACTGCGCCACCTTGGCCCATACCGGCAGCGACCAAACCTTCACTGGTATTGTCACTGGCATTTTCCTCGCCGTAAATCGAGGCAGCATTAACCGGTGGGGCAACGGGTTGACCGGGGGTGAATCCCGCCCCATGGCCTTGCAATGCCTGGATCACCGCCGCCGCCGAGGGGTAACGCTGGGAGGGCAGGGGGGACAGCATTTGTTTCAGCACAGTGTTTAGGGGTTCCCCCAGGGACACAAAGCGCTCCCAATTCCAGGCGCTTTCGTAGATGTCATACAGCTCTTGGGGCTCTTTGCCCGTGGCTAGTACCACCAATGTGGCCGCTAGGCCATAGAGATCGCTGGTGGCATCCACCGTCCCCGAATTAAACTGCTCCTGGGGCACGTAGCCCACTTTGCCAATGCGGGTGGGATTGGCCACCACCGACAGCTCCTGCTCCACCGTCGAGGCAATTTGCTTGACACTGCCAAAGTCAATTAGGACTGGTTTGCCGTCTTGCGATCGCAAAATCAAATTTTCCGGGGAAATATCGCGATGGATAATATCCAAGTCATGGATGTAGTGCAGCACAGGCAGTAGCTGGTACATCAGCTGGGTGATTTCAGTCTCGCTAAAATGCCCCCCCTGCTCCTGGCGATCTTGCAACAGGCTGCGATAGGTGGGGCCTGCCACATAGTCCTGCACCAAAAAGAGCTGTCCCCCTTCCCGCACCAGTTCACGAAATTTAGGAATCTGACCATGCTGCAGCTGATAAAGCACCTTGGCTTCCCGCTCAGACAGCTCCTGGGCCTTAGCCAGGAGGACCGGGTCATCGATTTGGGGCACAAATTCCTTGAGCACACACCATTCCTTATACCGATGTAAGTCTTCGGCCAAATAGGTGCGGCCAAACCCCCCTTCTCCCAGTTCTCGCAAGATGTTGTAACGTGCGCCCAAGGGGTGGCCAGGTTCCCAGGGTGTGCTCATTGATCGGCTCCTTTTGGCTGTGGATCAGGTTTCATTAGCAGGACTAATTGGTCAGTGTAGTGGGTTTTATCCCGGATGCAACTACTGCTGGCAATTTTTCTTATCAACAATCCACCTCCGGGTTGTCCCTATTCATTCATATTCTTATAGGTGGCCACGGCGGATGGCGATATGCGATTGAGGTAACGGAAAATCCAATATTTAAACACTGTGTCTAAAATCACCGGGAACGTGGCGATGAATAGAAAAATAAACTCTCGGTTGGCGGGAAAGCCTAAATGACGCGATAGACTCTCCAAAATCACTTCCCAGCCATGGGGCGAGTGAAACCCCACAAACATATCGGTAAAGAGAATGATAATAAAGGCCTTGGCACTGTCGCTGAGGCCATAAACAATCTCATCGATAAAAGCTTTCAAGGTAGCCACCTGGCGTTTGCAGCTCTTCAGCAGAACCACGAAAGCCAACACCGCAAAAATATCAGAAAATACATTTTGCACAGACGCAGCACTGCGTTCGCGATAGGCCTGTTCAATTTCTAAAGCTTTATCCAGCACCCGTTCTTCCAACTCGGTTTCGCTGAGGGCGGCCACTTTGCCTAAAATCACCTCAAACCGCAGTCGCTCCTCAAACCGTTGCAGCTCATGGAGGGCTTCCTCCTCCATCTCCGTGTTGAGAAACACCTCGGCTTGGTTGGACTGGCGAATATAGTTCACCGCCGGACCCACGATAAAATGCTTGGACAACTGCTGAGTGAGGAGGGGCACAATCACCAACAGCAATACAAACCGCACGGCAATCTTGGTTTTACCCTGGGATTTACGAAAACTCTTGATCACATCGACCTCGGCCTTGGGGTCAAGATCCTGTTTCACCCGATCAACGGTGCGCAAAATGGACCGGGGCAAGACACCACTGCGGGCCGCTAAACCTGCCCGTTCTTTGCCAGGTTTGTCAGCTCCCACTTTTTTTGAGTTGGGGGAGGAGTCACTGGTCGACGACTCCAGGGTGGCAAGCGGCCCCATAAACTGGTCGTAGCGGCCTAAAATCTCATCAATAAACGTTAGTTTCTTAAAGATAATGGCGGACTGATCAATCAGGTCGAGGGTGTATTCATCCTGCTGAGCGTCATAGGACTGCACCTCCATCTGTCGACTTTGGGACAGACTGGAGCGGTCGGCCTCAAAGCTTTCCATCCGTTGCTTAACTAACAGGATGTGGCGTTCCACCTCCCCTTGAATATACCGATAGGCACTTTCCCCGTAGTCACTATTGGCTTGAGCGATGGGTTTACCATCAAAATAGTCGTCTTCTATTTTTTTGATGGCCAACGCGGCTTCGTAGGCTTGTTCGAGGGATTGGTTGGGGGACTTAAAAAGCCACTGCCCCGCGTTGCGAAAAAATGCCCGAAGCTGCATGGGAATACGTATAGAAGTATGTAGGTGCGCTGGAATGTCAGCACTATAGTATCAACTCTATGAAAGCGCCATGAGAAATTCATTGGATCGGCTTACCGCCATGGATTCACAAATCCCCTATGACTGCACTCGACGGGCTACTTTCAGGAGGCCCTGACGCAACTTTCGCGGCCCCCGACGGGCCATCTTAAACAGGCCCTGGACCAACTGTCGTAGCGCCTGACGGGCCACCTTAAACCGATGGCGGGCCGTGGGCATCCGAAAAATATAAACTGCCCGCCGCACCAGGCCCCCCAGTCGGCCCCCAAAGCTGAGGCCAAAACTCCACACGCCACCCACCCCCTTGCCCAGGGCCAGCATATCCCCCAGGTGTAGATAGCGAAATGGTTTGGGCGCGCGCTGCCGGGTTAGATTGGCCAGACTTTTAGCCACGGCGGCGGCGGCCTGGTAGGCATTCTGGGCCGTATTAGGAGTGACCCGATCCTGGGAGGCGATATCCCCGACGGCAAAAACATTAAAGTAGTCCCCCAACTGTAGGGTGGGCTGCACCTGCACCTGCCCTTGAGCATTGGTGGCCACCGCCGTCCCCAGCCAGGGCCAGGGTTCAGCCCCCGTGGCCCAAAGCGTCAGGTGGCTGGGCACCTCCACCCCATCCAGCCGCACCATCGCCGGACCCACTGCCTCCACCTGGGCTTGCAAATGCAGCTCCACATTCCGCTGTCTGAGGGCCTGCATGGCCTGCCGTCGCAGTCCTCGAGCAAATGGCTTAAGAATTTGGTCCCCCCGATCCACCAGCCTCACCTGGGCTTTTTTCCCCAGGCGATCCGCCACCTTGGTCGCCAGCTCCACCCCGCTCGCCCCCGCTCCCAGCACCGTCACCGCCACAGGATGGGCCGCCTGAGCTAGCTGATCTAACCGTCTTTTCACCTGGACCACATCCCCCAGGCTGCGGAACGTGATGGCATGGTCTTGGATACCCGGAATAGGCAGTTGCAGCGTTTTCATCCCGGTGGCCACCACCAAATAGTCATAGGCCAAGCCATCGCCCTGGCGCAGGGTCACCCGCTGCTGCTCCAGGTCGATATGGTCCGCCCAGTCCTGCCGCCATTGGATATTTGTCCCTGCCAGCAAGGTGACATAGGGGGGAGCCACTTCCCACAGGGACATTTCCTCCGTCAGGACTTCGTACAGCAGCGGCGTAAACAGAAAGCGCTCACGGGGTTCAATCAGCGTAATGGAGCTGTGCCGCAGGTGGCGATATTTTTGCAGATAGAGCGCCGTATATAATCCGCCAAACCCGCCCCCAACGATGACAATGCGCGGCGACTGGGGAGCTGAGGAGCCAGGGAGAGAAGGGGTAAAAGGGGACATAGACGATCAGTCTGGATGGAACCAACGAAATAGAGGGTAAAGACGTTGGCGGGGTAACAGGTGTGATTAAGATAAGGGCAATCCGATATAGCCAAGGTATCCAATGTGATAGATGCATCGGACGTATGCTGACCGGTTCAAACCTCCATGGCACACAATTCACCAGAAAACGGCCCAAAATTGGGCGGCCCAGAATCGGGCTGTCCAGAACTGGGTGGCCCAAAATCGGGCGGCCCAGAACCGGGCTGTAAGAACCAGGCTTGGCTGCCTCCCCCAGGGGATTGCTATGACACCCTAGGACCCACCACCCTCGATCTATGGCGCATCCCATTGGACCGCCCAGTCCAGATGGATACTCTGTCGGACGATGAGGTTGCCCGGTTTAAACGCTATCGCTTTGCCGCCGATCAACGCAAATTTGCCGTGGCCCGCAGCAGCCTACGCCAGATTTTAGCCCATTATTCTCACCAGCTTCCGGCTAGCTTAGCCTTTGACTACGGATTCCGGGGCAAGCCCCAGTTGCGGCACCATGGCTGGCTGCAGTTCAACCTCTCCCACTCTGGGGAATATGCCCTGTGCGCTGTCGCCAGACAGGTGGTCGGGGTGGATATTGAACAGCTCCGGCCCATGGATCGGCTAGATGGGTTGATCCATCGCTGCCTGGCAATGACTGAGCAGCAGGCCATCGAGCAGATTAACCCAGACCACCAAAGCACAGCCTTTTTAAAATATTGGACCTGTAAAGAGGCTTACCTCAAGGCCACGGGCCAGGGCATTAGCGAATCCTTAGCCGCCATTGAGGTGGAACTCACCCCCATTCCTCGATTACGGGTGCCAGATCCAGCACCAGATTCAGCATCAGCTCCAGGGCCACATCAGCCATGGCAACTGCAGGTATTCGTCCCCGACGTCGGCTACACAGCTGCTGCGGTTATGTCGCCGGAGATAAACCACATCCGACTATGGGCCTACGAGACCATGGTCGCAACCCTATAGCCGCCCGAAACCCAGACTATAGGCATGCATCCCCAACTGCGGCCGCCCGACACAACCAGCCCCATTAAACCAAGGCGGTGGGTATCTGCGACTGGGCAATGGTCCCATCTAAACGCACACCGTGCCAGTTAACACCGCGCAAAATGGCCCCGGTCAGGTCCGCTCCACTCAGGTTTGCCTGGGACAGGTCCGCCCCACTCAGATCTGCAAAACATAGCTTGGCCCCCTGGAGATTGGCCCCCTGGAGATTGGCCTGCCTCAGGTCACTCAAACGCAAATCGGCCTGTTGTAGAGAGGCCTCCGTCAGATCTGCAAAGGTTAAACAGCTGCGCAATAGTAAGGCCCGTCTTAAATCGGCCCGTTTTAGATTGGTCCAGCTCATGTGAGACCGCCAGATCATGGCCCCGTATAGTTCAGCCTGGGTCAAGTCGGCTTGACTTAAGTTAGACCAGGTCAAGTCGGCATAGTTTAGACAGACTTGAGGCAAGCTAGCTTCGGGCAGCTGAACCTCTCGCAGGTCGGCCCGTTCAAACTGTCGCTGTCCAAGGGTATATCGCTTAATTAACTGAGAGGCTTCCACGGGTGATTCCTTAACCGCTGGGGCTAAGCTGCATAGGTCACATAAGGACTACATAGACTAAAACAGACATTGGTTAGGCTCTGACTGCAGTTATCGTCGGCACTAATCAATGGACCTAGTCATTTGTAAACTTACGTTAAGTATTAACTAATGTAACGGTTTTTTGACACCCTGTGCAAGGCAAATTTTGGTCAGAATCGACTGCTGATGAAACATTGACCTGCCTGCGGGGTAGCCTGGGTAGCCGGTATAGCAAACCTTTGGGGCCAAATGGGGACAAACCTGAGACATCACTGGCATGTGGTTGGGGGCAATCCGTGCTAACAATATCGAAAACATAGAGGTGAGGGAAAAAATCTATGGGAAAACAGTGGTTATGGGGCTCCCTTTTAGGATTAGCCATGGTCCTGCCGGGCACGGTTGCCCTGGCCCAGGCGACAGCACCGTCTGCCGTGCAAGATGCCTATACCCAGGCGATGAAGCTAGGCTATACCTATGCGAATGACTTTGATTACCAAACGGCCTTGTTGAATTTTCGGCGGGCTTTAGAGAAACGGCCTGGGGATGTGTATGCGATTAATGCGATCGCAAATATGGAGTACTACATCGAACGCAATCGCCTCGCGGCGCTCCAAGCGGAAGTAGATGCCCTCCAATCCCGGCTCTCCTTAGCCGCCCAAACCAAAGACTGGGTCTGTGTTACGGCCACCGTGGATGAACTTATTCCCTATGCCGAGGGTCTAGAACGGGAGCGGCTGACAGGTTACCGCAGTCAGCTGACCGGTGTTCTTGACTCCCGCACGGACGTGGAGTTTTGGTCCACGGTGTGTAGCCCCGATCAGCCATTGCAATAGGTAGAGGGCGATGGGGGTGGGCAGGAGAGGGGCTAGAGGTTTGGGGCCCTCATCCTAAATCCTTCTCCCTGGGGGAGAAGGACTTTGAGGTAAGCCCTCCTTATCCCTAGGGATAAGGAGGTGGGGGATCAGGAGAGGGGCTAGAGGTTTGGAGCCCTCATCCTAAATCCTTCTCCCTGGGGGAGAAGGACTTTGAGGCAAGCCCCCCTTCTCCCCCAGGGAGAAGGGGTCGGGGGATGAGGGCCAATCCAATGCCCAACATACCTTTTAGGCCATCAAACCCGCATCACTCCGCCAAATACCATCCAATGTCAGGATTTTTCCCGTAAGGGCTGCCTCTAAAAACTGCCTCGGCGGATCAATATAACTCCCCTCCAGCTTGACCCAGAAATCATACCCCCTGGGAGAAAAGGACTTCGAGGCAAGCCCCCCCTTCTCCCCCAGGGAGAAGGGGCTGGGGGATGAGGGCCAATCCAATGCCCAACATACCCTTTAGGCCATCAAACCCGCATCACTCCGCCAAACTACCATCCAACGCCAGAGTTTTTCCCGTCAGAGCCGCCTCTAAAAACTGCCTCGGCGGATCAATATAACTCCCTTCCAGCTTGACCCGGAAATCATAATGTTCCCCCGAA
Source organism: Leptothoe sp. PORK10 BA2 (assembly GCF_034932105.1). Classification (NCBI taxonomy): domain Bacteria; kingdom Bacillati; phylum Cyanobacteriota; class Cyanophyceae; order Nodosilineales; family Cymatolegaceae; genus Leptothoe; species Leptothoe sp. PORK10 BA2. Next base: position 15,999 of record NZ_JAYGIG010000145.1, read on the forward strand.
CCCAGGCCGCTATTGCCAGAAAGGGCAATTACCTCACCGCTAGTAAACGTACCCGAACGGCATTCATTCTCCAATAGGTGTAGGGACTGAAACACCAGCTGGGGAAAGGACTCCGTCGTTTGGTTCGCCACCCAGCCGCCACCATCCACATCCCACCAGCAGTCCACTGTAATTTTGTCCCCCGTTACTCCCACCCCATAGATGGGGGTGCCCGACGGGGTGGCCACATCCACCCCGTTGTGGGGCACATTGACGGCTCCGGTCACCGGGTGGACCGGGCGAATGCGCATGTGGTCAGTCACTTCATAGCCTGCGATCGCATCGCCGGTGGTGACGGTAATGGCCTGGTCTAGGTCCAGGGAAGCTTTCTTAGAACCGGATAGTCGTAGATCCAACACGTAGAGAATCGGCAGCACAATTAAGGAGGCGCAGACTGCTGTTAGAACAACTTTTGGCAGTCGTAATAGGGGGGCTAACAGCTGGGCGGGCTGAGGTTTTGATTTGGGGTGGATGGTTGCGGTTGCGGTTCGTCCATTGGTATACCCGCTGGTTGGTTTAGCGGGGCCTTCATCGGCTGAGTCCAATGGCCAGGCTGTCACGGTCTGGGGTGTCGATGATGGCGCGCCATAGGTGTCAAACGTGCCTGGGGCGTCACTGAGGGGTGGTCCCACTTCATCGGCGATGACAATGGCCAGTTCGCCATTGCCTAGTTTTTCGAGTAGTTCGGAAATGCTGCCACAGCCTGCTGCTTGGGCTGCCGCCTTGGAACCATGCCAGGCCTGTGCGGATACGGTGACGGTGCAGCGGCGTTTGGTGGGGATGGCGGTGGGTGGGGTGTCATTCACGGGCAGGCGGGGATAGGGAGGCAGGGGGAAAGACGGAAGGCGGAAGGGAGCAGTGTGTCGGCTGGTGGCTGAATTTTGATTCTGATGCTCATTTTCTGCACCCTATCCTACTGGAATCCTGCCGGAAGGCAAGGAAAATTCATTGTCTTCCTAGTGCCCAGTCCCCCAGTGCCCAGCCCCCTAGCCCAGTCCCCTAGCCCCCCTAGTGCCCAGTCTCTGGCAGGGGCTTGATTCAGAGGCTCTGCCTCGTTCTTTACCCGGCTCTGCCGCCCATCCCCTCGACCTGTGGGGATGGGCGGCAGAGCCGCAGAGTAGGCTGCCCAGTCGGAGTCTGGGAACCAGGGGATGGGCACCAAAAATCGAGGCGCTAACGCGCCAAAGAGGGGAAAGAGAAGAAGGGCAAAGGGGAAAAGAGCAAGAGGACAGAGCGCTACTACAGAGTCCACGAGGAAACGCAAACAACTCGAAAACCAACATCGGAGTTCCTGCCATCGCGCGCGAACCTAAGGCGAAAGGCCGAGCGGCAGTAGACCGGATCGTAGCTCCAGGAACCGCCCCGCAGCAGCCTCCTTGCAGTGTCATCTGTAGATAACCAGGCCTTTCCATCAGTAGGCGCTTCATCGTAACTCTCGTGCCAGTGGTCTAAGCACCACTCCCAGACATTACCGTGCATGTCATAGAGGCCAAACCCATTAGCAGGGAAGCTGCCTACATCGGTCGTCTGTTCTCGATATTCACCTTTGGGACCAGAACCATAGGTGTATGTACCGTTATAGTTAGCTAGCTCGGGGGTTATGGTTGCTCCAAAATGGAATGGCGTGGTCGTTCCTGCTCGACAGGCATATTCCCACTCAGCTTCACTGGGCAGACGATACTCTCGACCCGTATGTACTGAAAGACGCTTACAAAACTCAACTGCATCATCCCAATCAACTTGCTCAACCGGACGATCATCGCCTTTGAAGTTGGCGGGATCAGGCTCTAGATCACGGTCTATCTTGGATAATGCGGCAACCGCCTTCCATTGGGCTTGAGTGACTTCGTATTGGCCCATCAAAAATGGCTGAACCGTCACCGAGTGTTGGGGCCTCTCAACATCCGCCCCTTCCCCATCAGGGGAACCCATTAGAAACGGGCCCCCCTGAATCGGAACCAGGCCTAAGGTGATATCGCCAACACTCTCTTCAAAAACGTAAGTATCTTTTGGTTCGTCACTTACCGTTTCTCCTTTTTCGTTAACGGTAACGACCTGAATACTCGTTTGCTGAAAATCTGTAGGCGTAAGAGGTGGTGCAGTAGGCGTAAAGTCTGACGTACTAGAACCCACCTGATATAAGGCTCTCCCCAACAAAACCGTACCAATGCCACCGCCTGTAAAACCCAGAATTTGAATTAGTTTTCGACGACTGATTCGATCACCCAGAGTATAGGGTGATGTTGTGCTTGGCGGCGACGAGGAAACCTGGCGCTGAGGCTGACGGGACGATATCGCCGACTGTTTAGGCTGAGATGGAGGGGGCACCGCAGGCTGTGGAGAAGGCGGCTGTGAACGAACCTGAGGCTCTGTTGTTTTAGGTGTAGCCCCCGGCTGTGGTGGTTTTGTAGGTGACGAAGGCGATGATGGCGCAGGCTGAGCAGCGCGTGGGGTTATTGACGTGGGCTCAGGGGCTTGAGGTTGCTTTGGCGGGGTTTCTGGAGAACTCGGTGCAGCGGTAGCGCCTCCCCGAGACAAGCGTTCAATCCCGGCAATTGCCACTGGATCGCCAGGAGACACCATCAAAACACGAATCCAGAGCTGCCTGGCTGTTTTGCTATCACGCTCAACTTCAGCGGTCAGCGCATCATTTTTAAGTGCAACAACGTCTGTCAGCGTTGCCTGACCCGGCAGTAAAATTAAATGGTTCTTACTGGGCGGCTCAATCACACCGTAGGGCGTTTGGGCCACCCGCTTATACTGCCGGGTCAGCTGGGGCACGTAGTAGCGTAGACGCTGATACAAGCGCTCGACGGTGGCACAGTTGCCCTCGCCCTGCAGCCGCAGACTGTCTATTAAAACATGGGTAAAGACTCCATGCTCCAGCTCCTGGATTTCGTAGGAGGATTCTTCAGGACTACAGGAAAATAGGGTAATCACCCCCTGCTGTTTTTCCTCCCCGATCCCCACGGCTCCACGTCGCCCTTCATAGCTCCGGCAAGCATCAATTAGCAAAATGACATTATCAGCTCCGCTACGACGCAGCTGCTCGCTAATGTAGTGGATCGGAATCGCTGACCCAGCCAGGTCGCCGCGATCACCATCCATCGGCATCAAATAATCTCGGTTCTGCTCGCGGATGCCGTGGCCGGCGAAAAAGCACCACAGGTTATCACCTTCTCGCAAAAACGGTTGCTCAAACCGTGTGCGAAAGAACCGCTTCAATGTGTTGCCTGTGGGAACCGCATCCAGATCGGGGCCGAAGTCCTGGGGGATAGGGGAAGCATCTTCAGCAAAATGATAAACTCGCTCAAACTTAAGTTCATCAGCAAAAAACTGACGAACCGATTCCGCATCCCGCTTTGCATAGTTCAGCCGTTGCAGATAGCGATAGTCATTTATACCAATCGTGATCGCCCAGTTTCTGGCCATGGGTGGTCGGGGTTAACCGATAGGAACGCTTAAATTTTGAAGCTAGAACGGGAAAAGGGCAAGCATACGCAGCCGCATCACGTTTCTGGACGCACAAATTTCAGGGTAATACCCCCAGAATTGCCGAGCTTACCGCCGTTACCCACCAGGCTGAGCTGACCTTCGGCGTTGATCTCTACCGAAAGTTCGACTTCATTGAGTTGTAAGCCGGTGTTGGTAGTTGCCTCGTCAAACAGGTCATTCACCACAGAAAGCATCCCTTGCATTTGGGTCTTCAGCGCCTGGGCATCTAGGGGGACACGCTTACGGGTCAATTTTTGAGTGAGGGCGTCCATCGGGCTTCGTTTGGGGGATTCACCCCAACCGCCACCTCTATCTGTACTGCCATCCCGTCTACCTTCGGTGGGGGTGGCGGCTTCCGTTTCTTGGACTTCGGCAATGATATAAAGCTGTGGTTCATCAGCCATTGGCTCAGGACTCCTATCGCTAGTAAAACGGGGGGGATAGTTAACTGTTCAAGGCTAGCTTACAGGCTCAGTGTAGAAGATACGGAAAAAATAATATGGGAAGAGATCAGGAAAGACTATTAGATGGTGTAATACCAAATGCGAGTATAGTCACGCTGCTTCAAAAATGGATCATCCTGTAGGGGCTGCGCCTTGTGCGTTCGACTGCGCTCACGCCAAAGTCCAGCCCTTCGATATCAGGGGCTATCAGTCAGAATTTTCTGTCAAAGAAGAAGAGATGGCGGAATCAGGCGACGGAGCCTTAGAGGGCAAATCGGTCCCAATAGTGTTAATCAGACCACTGGCGTATTCGTAGCGACGCGGCTGCACCAGCTCAAAATCCAACAGTAAGCGGGTCTGATAACGCAGGATATCTAGGCTAGAATTAATCGCCTTGAGTCGATTGAGCTTGTCGTGGGAGTAGCGGGCCTGCACAAGATCCTCAAGTAGGCTGTAAAGTCCAGTAATCATCCGATCTCCCAAGGTAAAGCGGTAATCGCGAGGCAGACGATGAAGGATCGGCACATACCATTTGATCAGGTCGTAGGTTTTTTGAATGATGGGCAGGTCTTCCATAGGTCAAAAAAATCGAGGCGTTACCACGCCAAATAGGGGAAAAGAGCAAGAAGGGCAAAGGGGAAAAGAGCAAGAGGACAGAGAGCTACTACAGAGTCCACGAGGAAACGCAAACAACTCGAAAACCAACACCGTTGAGCCCGTCACCGCGCGCGTGCCTAAGGCGAGAGGCCGAGCGGCAGAAGTCCGGAGTGTAGTACCAGGAACCGCCCCGCAGCAGCCTCTTTGTATTGTCATCATCAGATAACCAGGCACTCCCATCCGTAGGCGCTCCATCGTAATTCTCATGCCAGTGGTCTAAACACCATTCCCAGACATTGCCATGCATGTCATACAGGCCAAAGGCATTAGGAGGAAAACTACCTACCAGGGAAGTTTGACCACTAAACATCGTCACTAAAGCCATACCGAAATTCGATTTGCATTGAGCTATTTTAGGAGTAAGTTTGTCGCCAAAATAAAAGGCTGTCGTAGTCCCAGCTCGGCAAGCATATTCCCACTCAGCTTCACTGGGCAAACGATAGTCCCGACCTGTCTTTTTCGATAAGCGCTTACAAAACTCCACAGCATCATCCCAAACAACTTGTTCAACCGGACGATCATCGCCTTTGAAGTTGGCAAGATCAGGATCTAGATCACGGTCTATCTTGGATAATGCTGCAACCGCCTTCCATTGGGTCTGGGTCACTGGGTACTTGCCCATCAGGAAGGAAGAAACCGTCACCGAATGCTGGGGTCTTTCATCCGCATTACCCTGGCCAGTTGGTGAGCCCATCTGAAACGTGCCACCAGGTATCATCACCAAGTCTAAACTGACACCCTGACCCAGATCTGCTCGACGGTATTCAGCCTTTTTTTGCTCACGATGGGTGATGTTGCCCTGGCCATCAACCCTAACCACCTCAAAGTCAAAGGTAGATGCTTTTTTAGGAGGCGGTCCGTCAGGTACCTTAGGTTGCTCTAGTCGCTCCACGCGGTTCTTTGGTGGGACTGGTGGCGGCACTTGGGATGGAGGCTTTGCCACTGAGTCAGCAATACTCCGACTGCCTGCCGTCGTCGGTGATGAGGGCGCAGCGGTAGACGACTGCTGCGCACGATTTAACGCAATTCTCTGTAAGGCTTCAATGGCATCCTGGTCTACCATAGAAGCGGCCAGCACTCTCACCCAAAGCTGCTGAGCAAAGTCAAACTCATTTTTAGTTTCCGCCCGAAATGCCGCATTTTTAAGTGCCTCGACATCTTCTAAACGGGCGCGCTGGGGCAGCAAAATCAGGCAGTTTTTTGAGAGGGGCTCCACAGCGGTATAGGGAGTCTGGATCGGCTTGCCGTGACGTTGACTCAGGCGAGGAACCTCATATCGCAGATATTGATCCAAACGCTGGACCGTAGCGCGGCTGTTAGCCCCTTGCAGACGAAATCCTTCCAGCAATACATGGGTAAAGACTCCATGCTCCAGGTCTTCAATCTCGTAGGATGACTCACGAGGACTACAGGCATAAATCGTCACTATCCCCGGCTGTTCGTCGGTGCCCAAACCCACTGACCCACGTCGCCCCTGACTCCGACAGGCATCCAGCAGTAGCATAGTATTGTCCGCCCCAGAGTTCCGCAGAGCAGCGGTAATATCGCTAATGCGCAGGGCCGTTTCTTCCACATTGCCAGGATCTACATCAATCGGCATCAAGTAATCATGCCCTTCATGCAGCTCACCATGGCCAGCAAAGAAAAACCAAAAATTATCCCCCACATTCAAAAAGGATGTTTGAAACCGTTCACGAAAAAAGCGCTTGAGGTTGGCATAGGTGGGCAATGACCGCAGTGCGCCTTTGGGAGTCTCAATGGCAGGAGAATTATCAGAAAAGTAAAAAACCTGCTCAAAGTTGACCTCTTCCAGGAAAAAATCGCGCATGGAGACAGCATCCTGCACTGCATAGTTCAGCGGCTTGAGGTTGTAGTAAGCGTTGATACCGATGCAGATAGCCCAGTTTTTACTCATAGATCAGCGATTTTCAGGGGCGCATTTAGTTTAAACCAGGAAATTGTTGTGGATCGGGATTTTTTAAGGACATAGAGCCTCCGTCAGAAATCAGGAGTCTGCCTTTTACCCCCTTGCTCCTAGCAATATCCCCACCCATAGCCCCACAGAGTATAGAATAATGCCGTCCTGCATCAGCACCCGCCGTGAACCCCACCGCAGATATCCAGGCATTAATCCGCGAAATCCCCGACTTTCCCAAGCCCGGCATCCTCTTCAGCGACATTACCACCCTGCTGCAAAACGCCGACGGCCTCAAAGCCAGCATTGACCTTATGGCAGAGCAGATCATGCCCTACCAACCCAACTGCATCGTCGGCATCGAATCCCGAGGCTTTATCTTTGGCATGCCCCTCGCCTACAAACTAGGCCTCAGCTTTATCCCCGTTCGCAAACCGGGCAAATTACCCGCCGCCGTCCATCAAGTATCCTACGACCTAGAATATGGTCAAGACAGCCTTGAAGTACACCAGGATGCCCTCAATGCCAGCCATCGACCCATGATCATAGACGACCTGCTCGCCACTGGCGGCACTGCCGCTGCCGCCGCCCAATTGATCGAGCAAACCGGCGCAACTATTGCAGGCTTTAGCTTTTTAATCGAACTCAAGGACTTAAACGGTCGCCAAAAGCTGCCCGCTGATATCCCCATAGCCACGCTACTGTCATACTGATGGGGGGCATACCCTGCGCCCCTACAAAGACCGACGACGATGAAATTCTGCACTAGACTCCTTTTTTTGCCCGCCAATGACTGCAGAGCCTACTTCCACCCAAACCCGTTCTCCTTGGCAGACAGTGCAGATAGCCCTCACCAGTGAGACCACTCTCTATGTGGTCAAGCGCATTCTGCAGGCATTGCTCACCCTATTGCTGGCATCGGCCCTGAGCTTTTTGATCATTCAGCTAGCCCCCGGTGACTTTCTCGATGCCCAACGGCAAAATCCCCAGGTTTCCCCCGAAACCATCCTGCAGTTTGAGGAGCAGTTTGGCCTTAATAAATCTATTTGGGAGCAGTATTTTCGGTGGCTCTACCAGGTGGTGACTAAACTCAACTTTGGTGAGAGTTTTGCCTACCAACGCCCAGCGGTAGAAATTTTAGCTGAGCGCATTCCCAATACCCTCCTGCTATCGATTGCGTCCATTGTCGTCACCTGGGCCATTGCCATCCCTTTGGGCATCATGGGCGCAGTGAACCATAATAAATTTAGCGATCGCATCCTACGAGTACTCAGCTACATCGGCCAAGGCTTCCCCGCCCTGATCACCGGCCTACTGCTATTATTCTTCGCCCAGCTCACCACCCCCCTCTTTCCCGTCGGTGGCCGCACCAGCATCAACCACGATGACCTTAACTGGCTCGGTAAAGTGCTGGATGTAGGCTGGCATATGATCTTGCCCACCTTAGCCCTAAGCATCACCAGCTTTGCCGGACTGCAGCGCCTAATGCGGGGTCAAATGCTGGACGTCCTGCGCCAGGACTACATCCGCACCGCCCGCGCCAAGGGACTGCCCGAAGACCGGGTGATTTATACCCACGCCCTGCGCAATGCGATTAATCCATTAATTACCCTATTAGGGTTTGAATTTGCCAGTTTACTTAGCGGGGCCTTTATTACTGAATACTTCTTTGGCTGGCCAGGATTGGGCCGCTTAACCCTCCAGGCGGTGCAATCCCAAGACTTATATTTGATTATGGCCAGCCTCATGATGGGAGCCACCATGCTGATCATCGGTAACCTCCTCGCCGACCTGGCCCTATCTTTTGTGGACCCACGCATTAAACTCTCAAAAATGAACTAGACCCATGCAGCTACGTTCCTACAGCGGTCTTTTGGTCGGGTTCATTGTCTTTGGCATTGTGATTTGGTTGGCCCATCGCGTCCATGGGGAGTTAGACGATCCAGGCTTTGCCCAAACGGTGCTGATCGGCGTCAGCGGCTGGGCAGGTGGCTGGCTGATTGGGTTCCTCGTGTCCCCCAACACCAGCAACGAACTCAAAAATCTATCCCAGGCCACATCCACCATTACCGCCTTCATCACCGGGTTCACCATGGCCAAAATAGAACCGTCATTTACGCCAATTTTTGCCAATGGTCAGCTGATCAACGAGCCGATCTACGGCATCCGCGTATTGATCTTCATCGTTTGCTTTGTGGTGGCCGCTATTAATATGTATGTGTTTCGTGAGTTTAACGGTCGCTATTAATGTCTAGACGGGATATCCCATGAGAAAGAGTTCGTCAATGATTGTTATTCCCCACGACAAAGATATTGTTGTAGCAGTTGATGAGGACGGAGTAGTCTAATTCATTAGTTCTAACCCTGATAGTCATCCTGAACCCAAAAACTTAGATCAGTTAAGCTTCACAACAGGACTGTAAGCAATTAGGGCCTTTGCTCTTAGCGTAGGGATAGAGCAATTTACACCCTATGTTTACTAAATCTTACTATCTACTGCGCTCCACCCAGGATGGCCAATATCTAGCCGCTAAGCCCCGCAATACCGAAAATCCTAAGGGATTTTTGATGCTGTTTAATGAAGACTATGAAGCCCTCAGCTACGTCAACCAGCATGCGGCAGAAGTGGCCAACCGCTTTGCCGTGGAGTCCATCAGTGGGCCTCAGCTGAAGCAAATGTTAGATCGTTGGGGCTACGCAGGGATTGGTGTAGTCAAAGATCCCCTCGTACCCGAAGTGGAGTTTTTGATAATGCAATAAGGGTCTAGACAGGTCTTAATCCATCCAGCATAGGCATCCTCCAGAATAATGTATCCCTGGCGGCCAAGCTGTGTCCAAAACCGCCCCGATATTCAAGGGCAACCGTCAGAGATTGTCCCTATAGGATGGCTCCTGATGACGTGCGTCATAGCCTTTAATTCTCCAATTTTTCCGCCAGTTCCATCCAGCGCTCCGTTGCGGTCTCAATTTCGGTGTTTAGCTGCGCCAATCGTTGGGAGAGGGCCTGCATTTCGTTATAGTCGCTGGGGGGATTAACGTAGAGTTGTTTTTCTAGGGTCTCTTTTTCTGCTTCTAACTGGGGAATTTTCTCTTCTAATGATGCATGTTCGCGCTTTTCTTTATAGGAGACTTTTTGGCTGTTGCCAGAGTTCTGGGTTTTGGTTTTTGAGGTTTGAGTTTTCTGGGCTTTGGCTGCCACTTCTTGTTTCAGCTTTTCTTCCTGTTCAGCAATTTCTTTATAGTCTAGGTAAACCGAGTAGTTGCCTGGATACTGTTTGAGTTTGCCTAACCCTTCAAAGGCAAATATGGTTTCAACGGTGCGGTCCAGGAAATATCGATCGTGGGAAACGACGATTACACAGCCGTTAAAACTTTCTAGATAGTCTTCTAGGATCCCCAGGGTTTGCACATCTAAATCGTTGGTGGGCTCATCCAAAATTAATACATTGGGGGCCTGCATCAGCACCCGTAATAGAAACAGTCGGCGGCGTTCACCGCCGGAGAGTTTGTGGATCGGCGAATATTGCTGATCCGGGGGGAAGAGAAACCGTTCCAGCATTTTGGAGGCAGTGATCACGGTGCCATCGGCGGTGGTGACTAGCTCCGCTACATCTTTGAGATAATCAATTACCCGCTGGTCTTGGTTGAGGTTCACATCGTCGGAATATTGGTCAAAATAGCCAATGTGGATGGTGGTGCCAATGTCAACGGTGCCGGAGTCGGGCTGCTCTCGACCGGTGATGATGTTCATCAGGGTGGATTTGCCCGCCCCATTGGGGCCGATAATGCCAATGCGGTCCTCTGGGGTGAATAGGTAGGAAAAGTTTTGGATGAGGGTGCGACCGTCGTATCCCTTGGTGACGTTTTCTAATTCGACGACTTTTTTGCCAATGCGACGACCGGCGGTGGTGATGTCCACATTGCCGTGGGCCTGTTTAAATTCTTTGTTTTGCATATCGCGGATGCGATCGATGCGGGCCCTTTGTTTTGTGCTGCGGGCCTTGGCCCCGCGCTGGAGCCACTTGAGTTCGCGCCGCAGGACGCCGGCATGTTTTTTCTGACTGCTGGTGGAGGCGTCTTCCTGGGCGGCTTTTTTTTCTAGGTAGTAGCTGTAGTTGCCGCTGTAGGGGTACAGGTCACCCCGGTCGATTTCGAGGATGCGGGTGGTGACTTGGTCGAGGAAGTAGCGATCGTGGGTGATCAGGAACAGGGCCCCTTGATAGCGGCTGAGGTAGTCTTGGAGCCATTCCACCGATAGGGCGTCTAGGTGGTTGGTGGGCTCATCCATCAGGATTAGGTCGGGTTCTGACAGCAGGGCGGTTGCGATCGCAACCCGTTTCCGATATCCCCCCGACAATGTGCCAATTTTGACCGTAAAGTCCTCAATCCCCAGCTTAGTCAGCACCACCTTAGCCTGGGTTTCTAGCTCCCACGCATTGGCCTGGTCAATCTGCTGCGACACCCGCGATAGCATCGCCATCAGTTGGTCCGTATCCCCCGTAGCCTCCGCCAACCGAGCCGAAATTAGCTCATACTCCCGCACTAGGGCCATGCCATCGCCACTATCGGCAAACACCTGCTCTAGCACCGTCAGCTCCTCGTCCAGTTCCGGTTGCTGGGGCAGATAGACAATTTTGCTGCTGGCATTTTTCCAGATTTCACCACTGTCGATGGGCTCCAGCCCCGCGATCATCTTCAGCAGCGTCGATTTTCCCGAACCGTTGGTGCCAATCAGCCCAACCCGATCCCCTTCCTCAATGCTGAAGCTGCCCTCACGCAAAATTTCCTTAATGCCAAAATCCTTACTTATGTCCCTTAGAGCCAGCAGAGTCATGGGTTAATGCAAAACATCCGTAGCTAGTGTAACGTGGGTAGCTACTCCATGAGTTTGGATCTGCACCAACGGGTTTAGTCGTAAAAAATTGTAGCCCGCATGTCTCCCTGCCAGGCCTGCATCCTAAAAAATGACCGTTAATAAATTTAGAAAAGGCTGCCAGCATAACTCTTAACACTATAAAAAGCTTAAGGCTTCATATTTTATGAAGTTGAGTATGGTAGCAAGAGGTTTATGGTACCTCATCTGTGAAACCTGCTTTCCTGGGCAAGAATTTAAGAATTGATGCTTTACTTTTCAGTACTGAAGGTTGAGGGTCAACTGTGCTCAGTCTTTTTTGCTTGCCCATTATTTAGTGTATGACTTGAAAGTCACTTAAACTGTTCTTTCAAGTCCTGACGGTTGTTGCATCACCATGTTTTTAAACTTACATCGACTGAAACCACGGCATCATCTGCACCATGGAAAATCCAAGCAGGTATATCTTTCAGTCTATGAACTACCAATTTACGACTAAAGTCTAAGCATAGACCGTAAACCCACAACCCCAAGCGCATGACTTGAAACCCCTAGTTCAATCCTAGGCCTAAAGTGCTGCAGCCAGAGCTATGGCTCCAACTCCCGAGATATTTAACCAAGCTTTATAGGCCTAGTGATTTTCTCCTAAGCCTTAAATTTTCATTCCCAATCCCCTGCATCAGGATAATTCCATCCCATTGAGAAAAATCGGCACTGGTTCCGCCAGGTGGGTCAGCGTAAAGGCATGTTGTATATACGATAGACGATAATAGGTTCAGCAAAAGCTGATCTAATCTGGGTGGTGTTATGGATCTATTTTCTCATCCGTGTCCTTG
>NZ_JAYGIG010000146.1:0-27892 GCF_034932105.1 Leptothoe sp. PORK10 BA2
GCTCCGTCGCTTGGAGCACCTGAAAAATATCGTCAAAGACCGGATACAGCACAGTGGGCGATATCCCATCCAGCAAATCTCGGATATGATTATCGCTGGGAATTTGATGCACCCCAAACAGCGTTTGTGCATTGCTGCGACCCTTCGTATCGGACATCTTGCGCTGGTGCGCCAGAAACGACGGCGTTTGTGTGAAGAACACACTGAATGCACTGAGCCCTGCATCCAACATCTCGTAGCGGCTGTTCTTGCCTGTGCGCTTGTCCGGCAGTGATGACAGCGTTCCTCGAAATGAATCGACTACGGTGGCAAAGCTCCCTTTCATCATTGACTAAGCCTTATACCACATCTCCACACTAGTCTGATAGCAGGCGATTGAATAGCTATTCTTCATAATGAGAATTGCTGACTTTACAGAACCCCGACACCGACACCGTTAGACCTTTCGTTTAACTTTATTTTTTTTACATTATCCCACTTGAACACATATGAGCTAGAATGCTGAGGCGAAGAATGTCAGTGAAAGAAAATATAGTATGCTCGGAGCAATTCTTGGAGATGCGATTGGCTCTGCCTATCAGCGCAGTAAAATCCAAGACTTTGAACTAGTCACCCTAGATAGTCATTGGACAGAAAATACAATTTTCATGCTGTCTACTGCGGACTATCTACTTTATGGTGGGGAATATGCGGAAAGTTATTCCCGTTGGTACGGTTGGTATCCCCAAATAGAGGGCGGCTACAACAACAGCTTTAGTGAATGGGCTAAGACGAATGGTGCAAAGCCTTACTACAGTTGCCGTAATGATGGGGCCGTGCGGGCTGTGCCCATCGCCTATGCCTTTGATAACCTCAAAGAAGTGATGGAAGAAGCCGAACGGTCGGCCAGCGTCAGCCACAACCACCCTGAAGGAGTAAAAGGTGCCCAAGCAACAGCGGCAGCTATCTTTTTAGCCAATGCTAAAGCCTCGAAAGAAACCATTTCGGAGTTGCTCACCAGTATTTTTGGCTATAACTTCAAAGTATCTTATGAAACTCTGCAACAAAGCTATCGATATAGCACCCTCGCCGCAGACACTGTAGAAGCCGCCATTCTGGCATTTCTACATTCCAAAGATTTTGAAGATGCGATTCGTAAAGCCGTCTCCCTCGGTGGGGATGCAAAAACTCTAGCGGCTATTACCGGCGGCATTGCTGAAGCGTTTTATCCCAAAGTTCCCAAATCATTACAGAACTGGGCTTGGGAACAGCTAGACGAAGGTCAGCAAGACTTGATCCGTGAGTTCCAGGCTGAGTTTGTTGAAGAGGTGCCTCAGGTCAACAGAGTAGCTGCCTGACTCGATGAACTAGAGGATTGAACGGGGAACATCACAAGATTACCGCTACTTCATCAATATCTTTGGTCTTCTCAAGCAAGTCGGGAAAGGATGAAGCAAAAGATACTGGGGATAATTGCAAAGCCTAGGATAATAGAGCTGATTACCAAAGCAGCGGTAACAAAAAACCATTTCTCAAACCATTCATTGATGATGGCATCAGCTGGATCGGTTGGGGAGTAAAGCAGGTCCACGGACTCCCCTTTTCTATAGATCAAGGACTCTGACCAAATATCTGGGGAAAATTCATAGGATTCCTTTTCAGGCACCTCATATTTAATCACGGGCTTATAAACCGTGTTATCGTAGTCATCTACTTTTTCCAGAACCTGGACCACGGTGCCCGTTGTGGGTGCCAGACTAGCAATCCAATTGGTCCGATTATGCCACCAGGTGAGAGACCCCAGTAGTGCCGCCAACGGTATAACCACCAGGGGTAAAAAAGCAATGGCTGCTCTTCGCAATTGCTTTTCTGGCTTAACCCCGAGGAAGTCAATGGTTAGGGGATATTGCCAAATCTTGCCCTGACTGGCTTGAATGGCAGCAATGACGGGGAATACAAGGCGCAGCCCCAATAGTGCTGGCAGTAAAATCGTTCCGACTAAGGTAAGGGTTAGGACTAGGCCATAGATTGTCGATGAAATCAGCCAGTTAATGGCATTACGGGCATGGGGCTCAATGTTGGGGGACTGTTTTTTAGTTGTTTGCCAAATAATGATCGGCAATAGGGCATCGATAAACGGAATCGGGACAAGCCACCCTAGGAGAAGCGAAAGGTGTAATAGGAATTCTCTTGAAGGAGTCTCTTTGGCATGGCTCATAGCAACGGTCAGCCCATGGTACCCATCTATAGTTTGGTATCCCTATTTGAAAATCAACCTATTGGGGTGAAACTTAATAGTCAGAGTAGTTAGGCTAGACACTGCCCTTAAATAACTTTGCGTTCCCTGTTCTTACTTTAGGCATCCTTTATCTCAGGGCCCATCCCTCAATTCGCCGGTCTCAGTAACTGCACGATGGGATCGGCCTCGCCTCGCCGCAGGGCATAGTCTAAAGCTGTGCGGTGCCATTGATCTTTGACGGTTGGATCAGCGCCATGGGCTAAGAGGAGTTGCACCAGATCAAGGTGATTTTTGAAGGCTGCTAAGATCAGCGGGGTTACCCCCTCGCCATCAATCCAGTTGACATCGGCTCCATGGTCAATCAGAACCAGGGCAATCTCTGTAAAGCCATCGCGAGCCGCATAGGTGAGGGCGGTGTTGGTGTTATGGACCAGGTTTGGATCGGTGCCCTGTTGGAGTTGCGATCGCACATTCTCCACATCCCCTGCTAAGGTTGCTGCAATCAGCGGCGGAGTCGTTACAACCAACCCAGGTCCATCCGCTCCAGAGGCCTTGGTCTCCACCGGCGGATGAAGCCCATAGCAGCTCCCCATGCCGATAAAACCACCCAGGATAGCAACGGCCAACAGATAATTCATCCCTGGGAAGCCCCCCTAATGCCAGGTGTGACCCTATTATCTCTCTAAGTCTGACCACACGGCAAACTCATTCCCACTGGGCTCAGTAAAATGAAACCGCCGCCCACCTGGAAAGGAAAATATGGGTTCAACAATCACTCCACCGGCTGCCTCAATTTTGGCCTGGGTTGCTTCTAGCTCCTGACTATAAAAAACAATCAACGCCCCACCGTTTTTAGTTGAGGATGCCAGGTCAGACTTAAAAAAGCCACCGTCCAACCCCTGATCCACAAATGCAGTGTAGTCAGGCCCAAAATCTTCAAACGACCAACCAAAGACCTGGGTAAAGAACACTTTGGTCGCTGGAATATCTTTAGCCGGTAGCTCAACGTAGTTTATCTTTTCATATTTATTCATCGCGTCTAGGCATTTTACAGACTGTAGACGTCATTGTAGTCTAAACGTTTCGCTGGGCGGGCTAGTTCACAGTTGTCTGAGGTGTGCCATGCACGGCCAGGGACAAACGCTCATAGCCCCATGAGATTAATGACTTTTCTAGATATAGATCAGGTTTAGTCTTGGGTTGTATCCGGAGTATGGCTAGTTAAATTAGAAAATAAATATATCTAGATAAATGGCTACTATATCTATACGGGTGATACTTAATGCTTAATGAATGTAGGAAACAAGAAGGTTTTAACCGATAGCCTGCTCGGTTGCTTAAATAGTTATCTAAATTGGGAACCTTTAAAACGTTTAGAGAGTCTGAGTGCAACCTAGTTACATTGCTAAGTCCAGCATCTAGACATCTAAAGCTAGATGCTAAATGCCCGGATGTCTAAAAATGTAACTGTTTTATGGTGAGTGTTAACTTAAAGAAGTTAGTTCTGCGGCAGGAATGGGCTCTGATCCAGGGGGTGATCAATGCTACTGACTCTAATGTCAGTATTGAAACAGCCGATGGCCAATGGCTAATGGGATCTCAGACAGAGACCGAGCAGCGCTACCCCATCACCCTCGATGGGCAAATTCTGGGTTGGGTCAATGGGGATCCAAAAGCTGAGGTCATTGCCACGCTGATTTCCCAGCTGGCCTATCGAGAATCTGAAAAACGTGCCTTAGCAAAGGAACTGCTGGATAAATATAAAGAAATTTCCCTATTATTTAATCTGTCAGAAAAAATTATTGACAGTTCAGATGTCCGGGAGGTGGGGTCCCTGGTCCTGGAGGAAGCGCGTCAGCTGTTGAAGTCAAGCCATGGTGCCCTATGGCTGATGCAAGCGCCTAACCATGAGCTGGAGAGGATTGCTAGCTTTGGTGGAGAGGATTGCTTTCAGAAGCCGATTTCCCTGGGGGATGGCATCATTGGGAATATTGTTCAAGCTGGGCGTGGCGAGATTGTTAATGATGTTTGTTTAGATTGGCGAGATCCATCGAAGCAACAGACGGCTTTGATGGGTGTGCCCCTGAAAAGTAAAGAATCGACGATTGGTGCGATCGCACTTAGTCGTTCCGCTACCCGACCCTACAGTGCCGAAGAGCTAAAGCTATTGACCACCATGGCATTTCAAGTTGCTGGGGTGATCAACGCACTATTGCACGAGCGCCAGCTTAAAGAAAGCCGTCAGAACGCTCTAATTTTTCGATTGTCTAGCCAGATTCGGGAATCCCTAGAACCCAATATCATCCTGACCACCGCCGTCGGTGAAATTTATCGAACCATCAATGTCGATCGATGCTGTTTTCTTTGGGTGCACACTGAATCCAAAGAAAATAATCGGAACCAGGAGACTGGCCCTGTTCCATCCAGTGTCAGTGGCCTAGAAATTGTCATCGAATCTAGACGCAGTCACCTCAATTCTTTGACCGGTCATTACGCCCTTGATGCCATCGGTAGTTTGACCACCCTATTTGGCCAGCAGACATTGATTCAAATCAATGATGTCAATGATTTAGAGGACAAACCCACCCAAGCATTTTTACAAACCCATAACTTTTCGGCATTCTTGGCCATTCCCATGCAGACTCGCTCTGGACGCATTGGGGCCATCTGCTGCGGCACCAGCGAAGGATCTAGAATTTGGAGTGATGGTGAAGTTAACCTATTACAGGCAGTCACTAATCAACTCGCGATTGCCCTCGATCAGGCAGAACTTTATGAGCAGAGTCGCTATGCCGCTCTGCTAGCTCAGGATAAGGCTCAACAACTAGAAGCGACTCTGCACCAGTTACAGCACACCCAACTGCAACTGGTACAAAGTGAAAAGATGTCTGGGATCGGTCAAATGATTGCGGGGGTGGCCCATGAAATTAATAACCCGGTTACGTTCATCTACGGCAATCTAGAATTTGTGCAGGAATATGTTGAGGACCTGTTTGGGTTGCTTAAGCTTTATCGCGAAGAATATACCTCCCCATCCACCGCATTACAAACGGCCATTAAAAAGGTAGATCTACCTTTTTTGTTACAAGACCTGCCTGACACTTTAAACAGTATGGCCGTGGGCACTGAACGTATTCGGGATATCGTGCTGTCTCTAAAAAACTTTGCCCGTTCAGATCAAGCTGAGTTTAAAACAGTCAATATCCATGAGGGCATTGACAGCACCTTGTTGATTTTACGTCATCGCCTTAAGGCTTACGATAATTTTCCTGGCATTGAAGTGATTAAAAACTATGGTGACTTACCGTCCATCCATTGCTACCCGAGCCAACTCAATCAGGTTTTTATGAATCTGTTGGCCAATGCTATTGACGTATTAGAAGTTCCTCCATTTTCCCATGGGCCAGAGATTACTATTGAGACTCAACAGATTGCCCCTAACCGTATTCAAATTCGGATTACGGATAATGGTCCTGGCATTGTTTCTAAAATTCAAAACAAGTTATTTGATCCGTTCTTTACCACCAAGGAAGTGGGTAAAGGTACGGGCCTAGGCCTATCCATTAGCTACCAGATTATTACGGAACGCCACAACGGCAGCCTGATTTGTCAGTCTGAGGGGAGACAGGGGAGTACATTTGTGATTGAAATCCCGATTCAGCAGGAAAATTCTAAGGTGCATCATTCGAGCGAGAATGCTGATCAGGCAAGGAAATAAGTAACCTAATGAAATTAACTATCCTTAAGCCAACAGCCGATTTGTCGACTGCGGCACCACAGCTGAAACAGCGACTACAGCATAAGGTAACAGTATTAGCAATCGCCTTTAGTACCTTGCCGGTTGTACTTACGGGAACGGCGGCCTATCTATTTGCGAGTCGTTCCATGGACCAACAAGTTGTCCAAGACCAGGTGCAACGGACAGAAATTATAGGCGAAAAATTAGATCAGTTTTTGGTCGTCCGTCTCCAAGAGGTTGAGGCCTTAGCCACTAATCCCATTTTTACTGAGCAATCGCTGCGTGCTAATTCATCTCCCACTCAACAACAATTGTTGCTGACAGAGTTTGCAAACGCCCTAGGCTACTTCGATAGCCTAATCCTTTTTGACCCAGCGGGTGATCCAGTTGCCCAGACAACAACAGAAAAGCCATTTAAGGGTAACTATGGTGATCGAGATTATTTTCAGATCGCCCTAAAAACAGGGCAATCGACCATGAATGGACCGGGTCTCTCCCCTAGCTCAGGCATCCTCCGGGTTGAGTTTGCTGTTCCGGTTAAGGATAAGGCCACAGGAGATATCATCTATATCATTAGAGCCCGTGTGCCAGGTCATTATATGAATGACCTATTTGAAATTGTTGAAAACCATGGGCGCGTATGGCATTTACTGGATTCAGAGGGAATTATTTTTGCCAGTGCTAGACAAGATTATCTAGCTCAGCCAGTTAATCGCTACTACCCAGGTTTCATGACTCTGATAGGAGCGGGGCAAGTTCAGGCTGATGTTTTTGTCAATGCTCAAGAAAATAAAAAGAGGCAACTTGTCTCCTCCGCTCCTATTCCCTTGAGTGAAAATCTGACAGGACAGTCCATCAGTGCTTTAATGACAGCGGATACAACCGTTGTCTTTGCAGCTCAGCGCGAGTTGTTGCGTATTTTTGCCTTGGGGACTGGCATGGCAGCTGTTATGGTGGGGGCAATTACGGCCTATGTTGCAAATCTTGCCATTCGACCGATTCAACATCTAACCCGAGTGGCGCAGAAAGTTGCCGAAGAGGGCAATTTTGCGATTAGAGCTCAAATTAGCAACAAAGATGAAATTGGTCTGTTAGCAAGGTCTCTGAATCAGTTGATTCAATGGACGGGGCAACGTACGGAAGAACTAGAAAAAAGTCAAGAAAACTTAGAGCAGCGAGTTCAGGAACGAACAGAACAACTGGATGCCATCATTGATAATCTTGGTGAGGGACTGCTGGTAATCGATTCAACTGGCACTATTATTCGGAATAATCCTGTGCTAATTGACATGTTCAACCTGCCTCCAGAACCGATTGAGGGACACCCCTGCCATGAAGTTTTTAACTCTGATTTGTCGCAGTTAATTGACCAAAGTCAGGCTGATCCTACCCGGCTACTGATTTCGGATGTGAAACTGCCCAATCAGGGCATCGGTCAGGCATTAGTTACCGCTGTGGCAAAGGATACGACTGAAATTGTTTCCGGTGGCAACTTCGATTCGATCGTTCTAATTCGTGACATTACGGCTGAGAAAGAAATCGATCAGATGAAAACTGATTTTATTTCCACGGTTTCCCATGAGTTACGCACCCCCTTAACCTCTATTCTTGGCTTTACCAAACTAATTCAGAAAAAGCTGGAAGATACGGTGTTACCTGCGATCAATGTGGAGACTAAAAAAACAGAGCGCACTGTACGTCAGGTGCGAGAAAATCTAAGCATCATTTTATCGGAAGGTGAACGTCTAACCTCACTGATCAATGACGTGTTGGATATTTCTAAAATTGAAGCGGGTAAAATTGAATGGGATATGCAGCCAACAGATGTAGCAGATATTGTTGCGCGAGCAATTTCAGCGACATCTGTGTTAGCTGAAGATAGAGGTTTGGAGGTTATTTGCGATATTGCACCAGAGTTGCCCGCAGTGATGTGCGATCGCAATCGCTTAATTCAAGTGCTCATTAACCTGTTATCCAATGCTATTAAATTTACCACTAGCGGCTCTGTGACCTGTATTGTCGGCCATCAAGCTAGCGAAATATTCATTAGCATTATAGATACAGGTATTGGTCTGCCCCTAGACGATCTTGAAAAAGTGTTCGAGAAATTTACCCAGGTGGGTCAAGTACTGACCGATAAACCCAAGGGAACTGGCCTCGGGTTAACCATTTGCAAGCAAATTATTGAGTGCCATGGCGGACGTATCTGGGTCGAAAGTGTGCCAGGACAGGGTAGTACCTTTACCTTTACCCTGCCTTTGAGCAATCTCCCCAAGACTCAGGTCACCAACAGCAGTCTTCAGTCCCTGGTACAGCAGCTCAAGGAAAATGTACAGCAAACCGTTACCCCAGCCACAACAGATCAATCCCAGAAAACAATTTTAGTGGTCGATGATGAACCCCACATTCGCCAGCTGTTACGTCAGGAGTTAGAGGCCGCCGGTTACCGTGTCCAAATTGCCCAGGATGGCATGGATGCCCTCAATCAGATTAAGGCCGCATCGCCCGACCTGATTGTTTTAGATATAATGATGCCCAACATCAATGGTTTTGACCTCACCGCTGTGCTTAAAAATAATCCGACCACGATGGAGATTCCCATTATTGTAGTTTCTGTCGTCCAAGATCAAGCCCAGGGAAATCGTCTGGGTGTTGATCGCTATCTCAGCAAACCTATTGATACAAATGTATTGCTGCATAATGTTAAAACCCTGTTAGATCGAGGCACATCTAGCCGCCAAGTACTTGTAGTTGATATTGATAGCTCTACAACTCATACCTTGACGGAGGTTTTACTCTCAAAGGGTTATACTGTCACCGAATCAACCACAGGAGAAGATGGGATGGAAAAAGCCCTTGCGCTCAAGCCCAATGTAATTATCGTCGATTCAGCCATCTCCATGGAACATGATCTGGTGAACACTCTACGATTTGAAAATGGTTTAGAGAATATCTTTATTGTCATGACTAAACAGCCCCAGGAAGAACAACCCCAAGAAGAACAACCCCAAGAAGAACAATCTCAGGATTATACGCCTGAAAACTCTGCATAATGGCCCTAGCTGAGCAACATGTATATTTTGTCCTATCTAATCCTATTAATACTACAAGAGGAGTTTTATGAGTAAAAGTATTTTAATTGTTGATGATGAGATTCATATCCGAGTGTTGATGGAACAAACCCTTGAAGAGCTGGAAGACGAAGGTGTGGAATTGCTCACAGCAACTAACGGTGCAGAGGCATTAGAAATGATTTGCTCTGAAAAGCCTGATTTAGTATTTCTCGACGTGATGATGCCAAAAATGAACGGCTTTGAAGTCTGTCAAGCCGTTAAGGAAAATGTAACAACACAGGATACTTATATTATCATGCTGACAGCCAAAGGCCAGGAATGTGATCGGCAGCAAGGCAGTGCAGCCGGAGCTAATTTGTACATGACTAAACCCTTTGACCCCGATGAAATACTGGCAAAGGCATTGGAAATCTTAGCTCTCACCCTATAGTTGAATTTTCTAGTTAAATTTTTTATGAATTCCCAAGCATCGTCATCTGACAAGTCTTCTCCCAATAACTTCTTACCCGTGTCGGTGAGAAACTGGCTAAGTGGGCTTAAGGTGCTGCAAAAAATTGGTTTGGGATATGGATTAGCAATAGGGGTAGTCGTTGCTGGCACCAGTATTGGCATTGCCGTGGCCCAGCGTTATGAAAAGGAAGCCTATGAAGGTAATGAGGATGCCATTGAAGAAATTCTGAGTATCAGAGAGCTAGAAAAATCAATTCATCAATTTATTGCCTACGAACGCCGACTGATCACCTGGCTCGGAAATCCAGAGCAATTTCTTGAAAGCTACAATCTCTATCTAGCTAGTGGCCAGGACTTTCAAGAAAACTGGTCTGTGCTACTGATGCAATACGAGGAAGATATCGAGCAAGGGGTGGAAGAGACTGATAGTGAACTCGCATTATTGGACGATCTAGTCGAGAACTATGGCGATGTCATTGAGAATAACTTATGGGATGTTGAGCAATTTGTAAACGAACTAGAGCTGGATGACTTGCAGGGGAGCAGCCTAAATGAGGCACGTCAGGCGTTTGTTGACCTAAATCGTCGGCCCGTTGCCTTCAAATTAGAAGAGTTTCAAACTGAGTTAGCTGAACTTGCTGATTTTATCGAAAAAGATGAAATAAAAGAGGCCCAACAGATTATCCAGAGGTCTTCAGCGCTTCAGGTTCGTGCGATTATCATCAGTGTTTCACTATCGCTCATACTGGCTAGTCTGTTGGCCTACCTGATTAGTCGTGCCATCAGTCGTCCGCTTCGGACTGTGGAAGAAACAGCATTACAGGTAACCCAGGAAGAAAACTTTGACTTGCGCGTGGCGGTCATGAATAACGATGAAATCGGCAGTTTGGCCAATTCCCTAAACCAGCTGATTGCCTGGGTTGGCAACTATACGACTGCTCTGGGAACCACCCAAGACAATTTAGAAGATCAGGCCCAAGAGCTCAATGCCATTATTGATAATTTGGGGGATGGACTCCTGGTAATTGATGCCCAAGGACATATTACCCGGACTAATCCGGCGTTAAAAAGAATGTTTAGACTGCATGGGTTGACCCTGGCAGGCCAACCCATGCAGTCATTTTTTGACCCGTCGGTTACGGATTTGATTATTCAAAATCAGGCGACTCCGGAGATGAACCTGACGGTTGAGATAAATCTGTTGGAGAACCAAGTGGGGCAAGCGTTGATCACCGCAATCACCCCAGATGCCGATGCAACACCCAAGGCAGAATCCGGCCAATCAAATGGTACCGTGGTTTTAATTCGGGATATTACCACCGAAAAAGAAGTTGATCGAATGAAGACCGATTTTCTTTCTACGGTTTCCCATGAATTGCGCACTCCCTTGACCTCAGTGTTAGGATTTGCCAAACTGATTCAAAGAAAGCTGGAAGATACCGTACTGCCTGCGGTGAATTTTGAAAGTAGCAAAACAGAACGAGCCGTACGCCAGGTGAGAGAGAACCTGGACATCATTTTGGCTGAGGGGAAGCGCCTTACATCATTGATCAATGATGTGTTGGATATTTCTAAAATTGAGGCGGGCAAAGTCGAGTGGAATATGCAATCGACCGAGATCTCGACGATTATTGATCAGTCGATTGCAGCGGTCTCTGTGCTGATCAGCAATAGCGGTTTGGAGATGATTTGTGATCTTGAACCAGGCTTGCCAGAAGTGATGTGCGATCGCAACCGCCTAATCCAAGTATTGATCAACCTGCTAGCCAACGCCATAAAATTTACGGACAATGGTTCGGTCACCTGCCGTGCCTACCAGCAAAATGGCGAAATTGTGGTCAGCATTAGTGATACTGGCATTGGCCTCTCGGAGGGCGACCTCCAAAAAGTGTTTGAGAAGTTTACCCAGGTGGGGGAAGTCATGACCGACAAACCCAAAGGAACAGGTCTGGGATTACCCATCTGCAAACAAATTATTGAATATCATCACGGTCATATTTGGGTCAACAGTAAATTAGGCCAGGGCAGTACGTTTTCCTTTACTTTACCTGTAAGCGTTTCCCAAGAAAGTGAGAATACTAACATCCAGTTAAAGTCCCTGGTGAAACAATTAAAACACAATGTAAATCAAGTCGTTCTCCCAGCAGAAAAATCCCATAAAACAATTTTAGTGGTAGATGACGAGCCGCACATTCGCCAACTGCTGCGCCAGGAACTAGAAGCCGTTGGCTACCAGGTTAGAACTGCCAAAGACGGCATGGATGGTCTCAATCAGGTCAAGGCAGACCCCCCGGACCTGATCATTCTCGATGTGATGATGCCCAATATCAATGGTTTTGACCTGGCTGCCGTGCTCAAAAACAACCCAGCCACCATGGCTATTCCCACAATTATTCTCTCCATCATTCATGACCAAGCACGGGGCTACCGTCTGGGTGTAGATCGCTATCTGACCAAGCCCATCGATACGGAAGCCTTACTCCGCGATATCAGGAGTCTGTTAGACCAGGGCACATCGGAACGTCGGGTATTGGTGGTGGATATGGATGCCTCTACCACCAAAAATTTGACTGAGGTATTGTTGTCGATGGGCTATACCGTTACCGAAGCGACTACAGGTAAAGAAGGCCTTGAAAAAGCGCTAACCCTGAAACCCGATATGATTATCGTGGATTCCGCCATTTCGATTGAGCATGATTTAGTGAATACCCTGCGATTTGATAATGGGTTAGAGACTATTTTTGTGATTATGCTGGAACAATCACCCATTGATGAACAATCACCCATTGATGAACAATCACCCATTGATGTAGATAGCTCCGACCCTAGCCAGTCAGCTTAAGGTTTATTTAAGGCGAGCCGGTATGTTTTCAATCTATTCATGCTCAGCTGTATTAGAGGAATGTGATTTTTTAAGGCTGCTCCGGCTTGCCACACAGGCTCTTAGCCTGGCGCTAGGAGATTTTTTTAAACCAGCCTCGACGCCAGAAGAAGAAGACAAGGCCTAGTGCGATCGCAAGCATCACCGCTAAAACTAATGGGTATCCCCAATAAGCATTCAGCTCTGGCATATTAAAAGGTGAAGTTCCTGGATTAAAGTTCATCCCATAAATGCCCGCTATAAAAGTCAGCGGAATAAAGATAGTTGAGATGACCGTTAGGGTTTTCATGACCTCGTTCATACGGTTGCTAGCCGCCGATAGATAAACGTCCATCAACGTTGCGCAGGTCTCACGATAGCTCTCAACAATATCTAACATCTGCACAACATGGTCGTAGCAGTCTTGCAGATAAATCCCCAGCTCTTGACTGAAAAAGCTGCTGTACTGTTTTAATAAGCTCGATAACGTTTCTCGCTGCAACCAAATTAAATGCCGTAAATGAGACATCTTTCGCTTCATTTGGTAAACCTGCTGAAGCGTTTGCTGATTCGGCTTAGAAATCACACTATCTTCTAACGCGTCTAACTCTTCCCCATAAGCTTCTAAAACAGAAAAAAAACCATCAATGATAGCATCCAACAGCGCATAGGCAAGATAGTCACTACCCATGCTACGAATAATGCCTTTATCTAGCCGAATTCGAGTTCGAATCGGATCGAAAAAATCGTGTTCTGGTTCTTCTTGTACGGTTAACAAATAGTGCTTTCCTAAAATAAAGCTGATCTGCTCGGTAAAATGCTGTTTGAGCTCAGGCACAAACCTGACCATCTGGATAATAATAACCAGCTGATCGCCGTAGCTTTCAACTTTGGGACGTTGGGGAACATTGACAACGTCTTCTAAGACCAAGGGATGTAACTGAAAAACCTCGCCTAGTCGCTGTAGCAGACCAATATTCCCCAAGCCCTGCACATCCAGCCACGATACAGATACCTGATCGAGATAAGCCGCACAGTCCTCAGGCGAATCGATGGAGACACGCATCGCTGATGTATCGCTGTAATCTATCAGAACCAGTTGAGGGTCCGGATGGGGACTGGGTACGTTCAGCGTGCCCGGCACTGTGCCGGGTAGCTCACGAAAGTACTCTGGTCTGTGGCGAAATTTCTCTTTTTCCATCAGCGTCCTTGAGACTTTACTAAACTCGACTTTATCTAATTGTGGACTGTAAGGGCTCTGCTTGAAAATACGTTACAGCTATCGCCTTTTCTTGAATGCCCCTTGGACTATACACATCCTACATAGGGTTTGCTGCATAATCCAGAAACACTGGTATATAGTCGTTTCAGCGAACAAAAACTCGTTAAATGCAAGGCCATTTAACGAGTTTTCAATGGTTCCAGCCGGTTCACCCTTCCACCGACCGATCGACACAGCCTGAAAAGATAACGTATTTGTGTCGGTTCAGCCCTGAAAAAAGCAGATTAAACTTTTTCAGCAAGTCCTAAGTAAGGATCGAGGATTAGATCAGGTTGTATGACTGATCTAATTAGCCACCATCAGGCAGACAAAATGCCTGATGGTGGCTAATTATTCAATCCTCGCTCCTTAATGCAACATGGCAAAATCGTTAGTCACTCTTTGCTTCTATCAGAGTGGTCGGTTCTGGGACGGGGTCAGTGGATGAACCAAAGGCAACCCGCAAAAAAGGTGGAGCCAGAAAAGTTGTCAAGATTACCATGATAATAATCGACACCTCCAGCGGCTTATCCACAATGCCGCTAGCTGAACCAATGCCAGCAAACACTAGACCCACCTCACCTCGAGGGATCATCCCAACCCCAATCGCCAGGCGATTGATTTCGGGTATGCCAAACACAACCCAGCCCGTCACCAGTTTGCCAACGATCGCTACCCCCACCAAAAAGATAGCAATCAATAGTCCCGCCCGATTCTCCGGTACTGCCGGGTTCAAAACACCGAGGTCGGCTCGTGCTCCCACCGTCACAAAGAAGATCGGTACCAGTAAATCGGCAACTGGTTTGATTAATTCATCTAGCTCGTTCCGAGCATCGGTTTCATCCAGCACCAAACCTGCTGCAAAGGCACCCAAAATCGCTTCGAGATGAATGGCGTTACCTAAAAATGCCATAAAGAAAGCAAAGATGAATGCCGGAATAACAATATTCCCACGGGTTTTGAGCTGATCCACGATCGCTACAAAACTTTTGTTAAAGACACCCCCCAACAGAATTGATCCAATCAAAAATGCCGTCGCGCTAACAATCAGGTAAATAACATTGACAACATCAATCTCACCGGTTTTGGCTAGGCTGGCGACTACAGCCAGGACAATAATGCCGAGGACATCATCAATCACCGCCGCGCCAACAATGATTTGCCCTTCTTTGGATTTGAGTTGACCTAACTCTGACAACACTTTAGAGGTAATGCCAATACTCGTTGCCGTTAATGCGGCCCCCGCAAAAATTGCTGGAATTGCTGCAACATGAAAGAGCAGCATTAACCCCGCCGTGCCCGCCGCAAAAGGTGCCGCGACTCCGACACAAGCAACAACCGTGGCTTGAATGCCCACTTCCTTCAGTTGCCGCAGATCAGATTCCAGGCCAATTTCAAATAATAGAATAATCACGCCAAGTTCAGCGAGAACCGAAATCACTTCACTTTGCGACTCAAAGATCCGGTTTAGCGCATCCGGTGTCAATTGATTCAATCCTTGCAGCGCTGTCATCAGCACTGAGTCAGAGGCAGACAGTCCCCCTTCGGGAAAGATCACCAGGTGCAACGCCGAAACACCGACAATCACACCGGCGACGAGTTCCCCCAGAACGGGCGGAAAATCCAGTCGCCTAGCGGCCTCTGCGCCGAGCTTGCTGGCTAGATAAATTATCACCAGCGTCAGCAATACGCCAGACAGAATAATGGGTGAATCCTCAGCAACAGCGGTCGCCAGGATGGGTAATGGAGCCATGAGAGCGGTTATCCCTCCACTGAAAGGAGGCAGAATGTTGGATAGAATCATGAGTCTAAAGCAATGAAGGTGAAGGGTTTGAGGGAGTCATAAAACTGCCAGGGTTATATATCAAAAAGCCGGGATTATAACCCGGCCTTTGAGAGCTGCATCGTCTTTTATTTAACAACCTTCTGGTCCACAGAAATGTCTCCCATACAGTACCTCTGCTTCACAGATGTAGATAATGCCGGCAAAATCGACGAAAAACTTGATTGCGACCTGATCCGCAATAGTCTCTGCCATCTCCCGGGTTTCGGTGAGCACCTCAAACTTTACGTTTGAATCGGTGTCGGCAGTGCTGGGTTTCCCCGTAGAGCGCACATTACGACTGCCTTTACCTCCAGTATCCAGCACCGTATAACCGGTCGCCCCGCATTCATCAATAATCTTGGCGACCTTTTTCATCAGCACCTTTTCTGTGATGATGACGAGCTTGTTGGCACGCTTGCCCATGTTAGTTACCTCCTTAAATTATGTACATTGAACTACTGACCCTGCCTGTTTAAGGGGTCGGTGGCAGACCGCCGATTGCTTGGGCGAGTCCGACAAAGAACGGGATACACACGCCAATCGCAATGGGCGTACCGACGGCTGTGGAGGCACCGATATAGGCAGAGGGATTGGCTGACGGGATACCGGCTCGCAACGTGGGCGGACCTGAGATGTCGGAACTGGAGGCGGCGATGACAGCTAGTATGACGACGCCACCCAGGCTGAATCCTGTAGTGTAGTGGGCAATCAGGCCAAGACCAAAGGCGAGCAGCCCATGCGCAAACGGTGCTATCACGCTATATACGACGTACCATTGGGCGACCTTACGCAGTTCACCAATTCTTGACCAAGCCTCCATCCCCATGACCAGCATCAAGATCGAAAGCAAGCCGCGAAAGGCTGGGTCGTAGAAGCCTTCGTAGACACTTTCCGGCCGGGTGAACAGTCCCAGCGCGAGACCTAGCAACATTGCCGACAGGGCAGACCCCCGGAGGCTTTCCTCGATAATTGGCCATATCTTGACTCGATTCTCTCCATCCCCTTGCTGCTGGCTGAGATACTCCTGGCGGTTGCTAGGATAACCTTTTTGATCGGGATAATCGCCAGCCGCAACAGGCTGCGCCATAGAACCAGCCGCAACAGGCTGTGCCATGGAGTAGGCGGCTTCTTTACGCTTCTTCTTGTTGAGGTAAATGTTAGCCACAACAATCGCCGCTACAAGCGCGGGGATATCCATGAAGGGATAGAGTGCGCCAGCCCATGCTTCGTATTGGATGTTTTGTTCTTCCAGTACTGTCAGACCGGCGGCCATGGTAGAACCACTCACGGCTCCAAACAAGCCCCCAGTTGCGATCGCATCGACGACTTTAACCTTTGGCAGCTTAGCCAATGTAAAGCGCGCGATGAAGACAACAAGAATCCCTACCATGATGGCAAAGATCATAGGCAACACCATCTCCGTCAGGCTGGAATTGCGGATCGCAATTCCACCGGTCAGCCCAATTTTCATGAGCAGCATAAAGACGATGATCGTACAAATCGACTCGGGAATAACCAATTCGCTCCCCAGGGCCGCAATGAGCATCCCACCAATCAAAAAGGCGAGTGTTGGGGACCGGAGCTGCATAACAAAGTCCGTTATAAACAGGGACAGAAAATCCATGTCGCAATTTCTCCTCAAACAGATATTAGGGGTCAGGATGGTAGGCAAGCAGTGCCTCGAATCCTAGGTGGTTGGTTCCACCCATTGAGGTGAGCAACGAGTTAACCCGCTACTCCACGACATCTGCATTTCGTTGCGTCCTGGAAGACAGGGTTTCGCTCCGGCGAGTGCAAATGAGCGCGTTAATCAGTGGTGATTCATGTTCAGGAATGAGTTGCGTTCGGTAGAAGGTGCTACCCACCTGGGATAAAGTGAGCGATTTTCTATCTTGCGCAGGCGAGTTACATGGTTAATAGACTTAAATCTATGCAACTAACTTTTCTCATGCAGTTAAGTCTATACTAAAAATCTGATGGGAATATCCATGTAGCAAAAATAACTTTCAAATTCTATTGATAAACTTTACTTATACTTCCTGTCTGAATCATGCTGAACAACTCGCCGCTAGCGTATTAACGTCACCAACATCAAGCTTGAACAGCTTTTGGTATCTCGGGTATCAACTTAAAGCGGGACGTTTTCCCAAGGATAGTATTCAGAAGTCAGGAATCAGGGCCTCACTGGCTTCTAGCTTCTGACCCCTGACTCTCCACTCAGCCAGGATTTCCCGGCTTAAATTGATATCCGGTATCTCAATCCGTGGCCTATTACCGAGACCATTGGCAACTCAAAAACGAATGCCAATGACTTCCCTCAATGACCTACAACGTCGCATCTTGACGCTGATGAACATGCCTGGAACCATTTATGACTTACCGGTCCAAACTTGATTCATTCCACACCTGACTTTTTCTACTAAGTTTTCAAACCTTTGCTAGACAGTTCATCTAGCACATCACCTCACCATCCTTAAAGTAAGTGTACCGATACCCAGAAAGCTACGGATGAGTACAGAGCATTGAGCAGAATTTTGGCACCTGTCGTTAGGAGATTGCCTTTTGAACCGTCGTGCCTTGAGTATCGGTCAAGCCCTAAGCGAAAAATTTGGCGAGGGACTATCGAGTGTGTTTGCCAGTGGTTAATGTCATGATTTTTTCGCCACAGATTTGCGGTCATGTTTGACATGGTCTTGTTCAATAACCAGAAAAAAGACAGTTAAACAGCTCGTTTCACTTGGGAAATCCCCGATTTCATCAGATTTAGTCCGAAACTTTCGAAATAAGCGCTTAATATGATTGGTCGTACGAATTTTTGGGAAAGCGTGATCCCAACTCCCAAAATCAGAGCACCCAAAGGAAAACGAACGTTGCAAAGCATATTTTTCATAGCTTGAATCGTCCTAAATCGTTAAGTTGTGAACAGCGGTAGGACTATCGAGACCGTGGCTTCAACGCCACTCAATTGCATCCTACCTACATTTCTAATACACGCAACTATGTCGCTTGGATTCATGCAAATGTACTGAGCAACTGTCCTTCTACATGGTCTGCGGCGTAAACCCATGCGGTCCAACGGGTGACGAGCGCCCCGACTCTAATGCCGTAGCGCCCCGTGAGCCGCTCCAGCAAAATAGCCTGAGCAGAAATTCCGGTTGCGTTGCAAAAAGATCATAAAGAGAGAAGATCCCTGTCGATCTCACTCTTGTTATGCAACCTTTCCAAAGATTTCGTTGATGCAAGAAATCTGTCCTATGATATCTTCTCTGTCTATCTCAGTGATCTGTCCTTTTCGAATCATGTTCATGGCCTCATATCCTTTAAGCGTAGGGCTAGCTGTGTTGAATGAGAAGAATCCTAGGCCTGGCTTGACTTTTCGTTTTACGAATCGGTGGTCCTGCACTACTGTAGTATTCAAGTATTTTATTTGTCTGGTTTCCGTCGCCTCAGGTCAGGCGTTGTCTTTCTTTAACTCCTCGATCGCAGGCGGATAAGCCGCATTCTGATCAACGGTGATGACTCTAGGGTCTACGGTGTGGGGTTCATTAAAGTCGTTACCGACGAGAGCGGCACCGTCCACATCGAAGGCTCCTACGCCAGCACCAAAGCCTCGGCGATTAGGCTTTACGGGGTCTAAAGGTACCGTACAGCCAAGGCCCGATACCCAATCCCTGACACCCAACCCCCAAAAATTATTGAGAATCATTGCCAATTGTATGTAAGATAATTTCATCCTCTCTAGCATCTAAATCCTTAGATGGTGGTTGTCGGGTGTCTGTCTGAGCACGTTTGCGAAATGGGCTTAGGCAGACACCTGTTTTTCCGTAATTCGACCGCTAGCTCGACTATGACCATGGCCCTCTCCCAAACCGACTATCGCACCTGGATGGATGAAGCAGCGGCCAGCTCTGGCACGGGCGACAGTACCGAATGGCGCTACTGCTATCCATCGGCCTTGGGGTGGGGACAGGAGTGCTCAGTTGCTCTGCGGGAAGGTCTTGAACTACTCATTTCTGACGTCTGTCTCAATGAGGATTTAGAGGTTGACCAGGGTGAGCGCCCCCACCCTCTGGAGTACACCTTCGAGCTATTGCACCGTCGGGACCAGTGCCAGCAGCGCTACAGTCTCTACGGCAGCGGGCTAGCCCCGACAGATCTCTGGGTGGTGCCGGGGCATCAGCGGATGGTGAGCGTGAATGTACACATTGACCCAGAACCATTTCAGCAGTGGCTCGGCGATGCCAGCCAAGATGCTCGCATATTGGATTTGCTGCGATCTCCAGAGCAACCCTACTTAGAGCGCTCAGGCACCCCCACCGCTGCCATGCAGATGGCCGTGCAGCAGATTTTGCGCTGCCCGTTCCAGGGGCTAACCCGGCGGCTCTATCTAGAGAGCAAAGTCTGGGAACTGATGGCGCTGCTGATCGACGACCTCAACACCAGCGGCAATGACGCTAAAACTCCGACCCTCAAACCCGACGATGTGGAGCGCATCCACTACGCCAGCAAGATTCTCCGCCGCCAGATTACCCATCCCCCAACGCTAATCGAGTTGGCGCGGGCTGTGGGCATTAATGACCACAAGCTCAAGGTGGGCTTTCGCCAGGTGTTTGGCACCACGGTGTTTGGCTACCTACACGAGCACCGCATGGAGCGATCGCACCAGCTGCTCGAAGCCGGCGAGCTCAGCGTTACCGCCGCTGCCGAGGCGGTGGGGTTTACCAGCCGGGGCCACTTCGCCGCCGCCTTTCGCCGCAAGTACGGGGTGAATCCGGGGGTTTATGCGAGGGGAAGGAGGGCGTAGGGGTGGATGGGTAGGCGGGCGGCTGGGTATCGGGTTCCGGCATCTCCTCCTGGGAGGGGCAGGGATGGGTTATCCGGGTTTGCGGTTTGCGGTAAGCCTAGTACCGTACACCCTGCACCGTATACCTAACACCTTGCCCCTTCCACCCTATTTCCTTCAAAAACTCCCAGATCTGATCGCAAAAACTCCGCCCAGGGATCATTCTTCGCTTTAGCGACTCTCACAAACCTGTATCTTGTTGAGAAGTATTCTTGATTGCCCCAGGATCCTACTCCGCTTAGGGCCATGTTCTCAACGATTTAACAGGTGGTGTGATGGTGGTTAGATTGCAGGGGTTAGTGTTGCTGGTCGGGTGGCTGGCGTTGTTGCCATTAGCGGCTCAGGCGGAAACCGTACTGTCTTTAGAGAACGTAGCGCTACCCAGCGACCGGGCGGCGGATCTAGATTTAGCCCAGGCCGCGACGCAGATTACCGGCGTGCAGGTAGAGCCCGACGGCGAGGGGCTACGCCTGGTGCTAGATGCCGACGGGGCGTTAGGGGAACCGATTACCGAAATCACAGGCAACGCCCTGATTGTCGAAATTCCCAACGCGGTGCTGGCGCTGCCAGAAGGAGGGAGCTTCGAGCAATTTAGCCCCACCGAGGGCATTGCCCTGGTGAGTGTGACCAATGAACCGGGTAACCAAGTGCGGGTGACGATCACCGGCAACGATGGGCCACCCGCAGTAGATGTTAGCGCCGGGACGGCTGGCCTGGTGCTGGGTATTGCGCCCGGCCTGGGGTTGGCCTCTGGAGACGATGACGCGATCAGACTTGGGGTTACAGGGGAAGGTGATGAGGGCTACGCGCCGCGCGATTCAAGTACAGCGACTCGGACTGATACCCCCCTGCGGGATATTCCTCAGTCGATTCAGGTGATTCCTCAAGCGGTGATTGAAGATCGCGATGCGACAGAGTTGGACGATGCCTTAGAAACGGCAGCTTCAGTAGTGTCTAACGGCGGGCGTGGACTGAGTTTTTTTGGCCCTGGCTTTTTAATTCGCGGTTTTGAAAATCGGGGCGGCATTTTTCGCGATGGGGTCGAGGCGTTTTCGCTGGGGGCGCTGAGCACTAACGACATTGAGCGAGTCGAGGTGCTGCGAGGGCCAGCCTCGGTGCTGTTTGGCCAGGGCGAGCCGGGCGGCATCATCAACCTGGTGCCCAAGCGCCCGCTAGGCGAGCCGCTCTATGACGTTTCGGCCAATGTCGATAGCTTTGGCAGCTACGAAGGAACGGTTGACCTGTCGGGGCCACTGACGAGCGATCGCGCCCTGCGCTACCGCTTGAATGTGTCCTATGAGAATATTGATAGCTTTCGTGATTTTGTAGATGGCAACCGCCTGCTGATTTCACCGATTATTACCTGGGATATTGGACCCAATACCTCGCTGGATGTGTATGGGCAGTACACTAGCGATCGTGAAACCATTGACCAAGGTTTAGTGGTGGGTGCCGATGGCATTATTGACTTGCCGCGTGAACGTTTTCTAGGCGAGGATTTTGGCGAATTTTCCCAAGACCAATTTAATGTCGGCTATCGCCTTAACCACGATGTAAACAGCACCCTCACCCTACGCCATGCTCTGCAATACCAGCAATATTCTCCCCAACGGTATGCTCCCCTGTTTGACTCGCTAGATGAAACGACCGGTGAACTAGAACGTTTAGCCTACTTTGCGGGTGGTCACTATCAGCGCTTTTTTACCAATGCCGAGGCGGTTGGTCGGTTCAACACCGGCTCACTGAGCCATGAGGTTTTGTTTGGCGTCGAGTATCGCAACACCTTAGAGCAGCCCGAGTTTCAATTTAACAATCTCTACACCCCAATCAATATTTTTAATCCAATTTATACCGACATTCCCTACGCGATAGAGCCTGAGTTCTTTAGGGATGACACGATTAGAACCTGGGGCATTTATTTACAAGACCAGGTCGAGATTTTACCTAATCTAAAGCTGTTGGCCGGGATACGCTATGACACCGCCGATCAGTTTCGCACCACCCAGGATATTGGCCAGCCCCGCGCCGAATTTAGCCAGACAGACAGCGCTTTTTCTCCTCGGGTTGGCATTGTCTATGAACCGATTGAGCCTCTGTCGCTCTATGCGTCGTACAACACCTCCTTTCAGCCCTCCTCTGCTGGCAGCCGCAATGCCGATGACTCTACTTTTGATCCAGAGCGGGGCCGACAGTTTGAGATCGGGGCCAAAGGCGACATTACCGAGAACCTGAGCTTTACCCTAGCTCTATTTGATATTCGCCGTCAGAATGTGCAGACTACTGACCCCAACGACCCGCTGTTTACGGTGCAAACCGGCGAAGTAGCCAGCCGGGGCTTTGAACTGGGTCTAGGCGGCGAAATTTTGCCGGGGTGGAACCTCACCGCCAACTACACCGCGCTGGATGCCTTTGTCAGCCAAGACAACACTATTCCAGTGGGCAATCGCCTGGCCAATGTGCCCGACAATCAGTTCAGTCTGTGGAGCACTTACGAAATTCAAGAAGGTAGTTTAGAGGGTCTCGGATTTGGTCTGGGGCTCTACTATGTCAGTCAGCGAGCGGGCAATTCTGACAACAGCTTTACCCTACCCAGCTATTTCCGCACTGATGCAGCGCTGTTTTACCGCCGCAACAACTGGCGGGCACAGCTTAATGTTGAAAACCTATTTGATACCCGATATTTCACCTCGTCAGATCAGTTTTTGGAGGTGATCCCAGGGGCACCGTTGGCGGTATCGGCCAGGGTGGGAGTCGAGTTTTAGGAGGATAAACAAATTGCATTCACGGCGATTAAGAAATTGGTTTATTTGGGTGGGATTATGGCTCCTGCCCCTGGGGCTGGCGGTGGCTTGTCAGCGCTCGCCTCAACCGGAAGCTTTAGCCACAGCAGATTGCATGGCGGTGGAGCATATCGCTGGAACAGCCTGTGTGCCCAATGAGATTCAGCGGATGGTAACGCTAGATGGGGTGACGTTTGAATATGCCATCGCAGCTGGTCTATCCCCCATTGCTACCGCTGGCCAGGGTCTGATGGATCATATGGCGGAGCAATTAGCCGGGGTTGAAAATGTCAGCCAGACGGGAGAGCCCAACCTGGAGCAGGTGCTTGCCCTCAGTCCCGATTTAATTGTGGGGCTGGACAGTAACCAGGTCGCCTATGCCCAGGCAACTCAGATTGCGCCGACCGTTTTGTTTAAGTTTGAACACAGCGGCCAGTGGAAAACATCGTTCCAACAGTTCGCTGAGGCTTTGGGCCAGGCAGATGTAGCCCAGCAGACGATGGCTAATTACGATGCTCGGACGGCGGATTTTAGGGCACGAATGGGCATTGGCAAAGTCTCTCCAAAAGAGAATCGTCCGAACGATCTTCAAGTATCCGTAGTGCGCATTTATCCTGAAACCATCAATCTCTACCTGCGCGATTCGTTTGTGGGCACCGTGCTGCAAGATGCGGGGTTATCGCGCCCGACAGCTCAGAATATTGGCGCAGATGAGGCCGCTGCCCTTTTTGGTAACCCCATTCAAACTAGTATCAGTCGGGAGTTACTAAACCAGGCGGAGGGCGACGTTATTTTTCTCTGGACCGGCGAGAACACCGCCGAGTTGGCCGAGACAGCTCAACAAAAACTTGAGTCACTCCAGCAAGATCCCCTCTGGCAGCAGCTTAAGGCAGTGCAGACAGGGCGAGTGTATCGGGTGCCCAGCTACTGGATCGGCAGCGGCCCGATCGCTGCCAACGCCATCCTTGACGACTTGTTTAAATACCTGGTGAAGGACTCGTAGCCATGTCAGACCAGCTAATTGTGTGCAAAAGCTGCGGCTTTTCTGCCAGTGAAGAGAAGCGCAATGGTGAAACCGGCGGTGCCCATCTGTTGAAACTTCTGGAAGCGCTTTACGAACAGTGGCCCCGTAGGAATGAATTGGAGATCGCAACCACCGGGTGCCTGTGCATTTGTGAAAGGCCCTGCGCCATTGCCTACGTCGGCACCGGCAAACCCACCTATCTCTTCGCCGACCTCGACCCCACCACCTGCGCCGCCGACCTGCTTACCGCCGCCGAACTCTACCTCGACAGCAAAGACGGCATGGTGCCCTGCTTCAAGCTACCGGATGAGCTTCAGTCTCATAGAACGGCGCGAATTCCGCCTGCTCCATTTGGGCAGGGATAGCCGCGAGATCATTAAAGCCTTCAAGGCATTAGGCTTTGGGTAACGGTCTCTTAACTCAGGGAGATTGCGCGCGATCGCTTCACGCCCTGATCCGTAAGGAGATCAACCCAGCTAGGCCAGGGCCAGGGAGAAAAACTGGGCACAGGCCATCACCGGAGAGTCTAATGCACCATTCAGGGAGTATTAGACTCTCCGCAAGTACTTTCTAGCTGTCGAACTCATGTTAATAAAACTGATGCTCGATGGTTTGGCTAATAGGCAGGCACAGCGGCGTGTTAGACACAGGGTCGGTGATGATGCGATTCTTCAAGGCAAACACTTGCTCCACCATGTCTTCTGTAACCACCTCCGCTGGTTTGCCCTGGGCTAAAATCGTCCCATTGCGCAGGGCAATTAGGTGGTGGCTGTAGCGACAGGCCATATTCAAGTCGTGGAGCACCATCACAATGGTGCAATTCCCCTGGCGGTTGAGCTGATAGAGCAGGTCCAGTACTTCAATCTGGTGAGCCAGATCCAGATAGGTGGTGGGCTCATCGAGCAGCAGGGTTTCGGTATCCTGAGCCAGGGCCATGGCGATCCAGGCTCGCTGGCGCTGGCCACCGGAGAGAGTGTCGAGGGGGCGGTTGGCAAACTCGTGCAGGTGGGTAGTGGCGATCGCCTCCTCCACCTTTAGCTCATCCTCCTTTGACCACTGCTGCAACCAGCTCTGGTGGGGGTAGCGGCCCTGGGCCACCAGCTCGCGCACGGTTAGCCCCTCGGGGGCAGCGGGGGCTTGGGGCAAAATGCCCAGGCGTTTAGCGAGATCTTTGGTGGGCAGATGGGCGATCGCATCTCCATCCAGATACACCGTGCCGCCCTGGGGCTTGAGCAGCCGCGCCAGGCCCCGCAGCAGGGTTGACTTACCGCAGCCATTTGGCCCCACCAAGGTGGTAATTTTCCCCTGGGGAATCGCCAAATCGAGTCCCTGAATAATTATGTTGCCGTCGTAGGCCAGGGTGAGCTTGCGGGTGGTGAGGGCGATCGAGGTGGCGACATCCAGCATGGTTGATAGGAGCAAATGCTAATAAGGCTAAGAGCTATTGTAGGGGATTGGGCGGATCAAGCGTCGAGCTGGGAGCAGGGTATTCAGGTGTACGGTTCACGACAAAAGTGACCTGTGAACCGTACACTATGAACCGCGCACCGATACTCTGCTCCCAATTACCTAGTGTAGTGATAGCATTAGTGACAATAAATCGCAATAAATGTTATCGCCTTTCCATCATGACTCTGACTCTCACTTCTGGAGATTGGGATGACCTGCGTTGGCAGGAGGTTGTCACCTGCCCTAAAAACCTGGTGCTGGAAAATTTTGAGAGCCTAACGGGAGTGCCAGAATCCATCGGGTGCGGCTACTGCCGGGATGTAGAGCTGTCCCCTGGGGTGGAGCTGAGCTTTTCAGAAAGCCAGTATCACCAGGATGTGAGACTAGCCGCCCCGGCCCATGACCACCCGATTCAAATCTCGGTTTTTCTGTCGGGGTATATAGATTGCGATATTCATCCCACGCTGGGCGGCGATCTCAGCTATTTTTCGGGCAGCGGTGTTTCACCCGCCTATGGGGAAATACAGTCGGGCGGACAGCCGCTGACCTGCCTTAACCTTGAAATTGACCCAGCGGTCATGAGGTCGTTTTTGGCTGACGACCACGGTCAGTCCGAAGGCCTTCAGCAGCTGTTTAGGGGGGAAGACTGGAAAGCGTCGTTTTACCCCAAGGTGACGCCTGCGGTGCGATCGCTAGTTCATCAGATGTGGCATGCGCCCTATCGAGGCGTTGTCAAGCGGTTGTACCTTCAGGCCAAGGTGTTTGAGCTGCTGGCGCTGCACTTGGATCTAATATCAGACTCTGCCAGCCAACCTCAATCTGGCAGTGGGTTAAAGCCCGACACTGTGGCTCGTTTGCACTATGCCAAAGAGATTTTGGCAAACCAGCTAGAAAACCCGCCGCTACTGTCAGAGCTGGCGCAGATGGTGGGGGTGAGCGATCGCACTCTCCAGCGCGGCTTTAAATCTCTATTTCACACCACCGTGGTGGGTTATCTAAAGCAGCAGCGACTTTACCAAGCCGAGCGATTGCTGCGCCAGGGCCACTGCACCGTTGCTGATGTGGCTACGCGGGTGGGCTATGGGCATTTGGGGCGCTTTGCCGCTGAGTTTAAGCAGCAGTTTGGCATTACGCCGAAGGCCTGTTTGGTAGGGAAGCGGGGGGATGGGTAGGCGGGTAGATGGATAGGTGGGTAGATGGATAGGTGGTTCCCAGGACTCGATGCGTTACCGCCCAGCTCCTAGTAGAGCCGCTGCGGTTAGGATTAAGTTAGGGAAGACAGAGGAAACAATTGGCTGGTCGCCACGAAGAAGTTGCCTGTCATAGCGACCGTCTTTGTCCAAGACACAGACCGTTAACGTCGGTTGCTTGGGGCGACCGATGAAAAATTCACCGCCTAGCCCTTGATAATCGGCAATCCAATATTCTGGAATGCCGAGTAGGGCATAGTCTTCAAGTTTGCGAGCATAGTCGTTTTGCCAGTTGCTGCTGACGACCTCGGCCACAAACTTGACGGTGCTACCCAGGGTCACAATGGGTTGACTGGCCCACAGCGGTTCTTGAGCTAAAGCGGCTCTGTCTAACACAATGACATCGGGACGAAACCCCGTGCCGCTGGCGAGCGACTTAATCAGGCAACGATGGGGAATAAAATAATCTAGACCCTGCTGCACAATCTCATAATTAAGCCAGCGGGCAATAGCCGCAGCAACTTCCTCATGGGGGCCAGTCGGTTCCAAGTCAAATAGCTCTCCATCAATTAATTCATAGCGATCGTCGTCGCCATACTGGGCCAGAAAATCCTCAAACCCGATTGGGAAGGATTGGGTTAATCGGTCGGTTGCAAGTGCCATTGGTTAACCGGATTGCCTAAGGCAACTGTATGAGATAGATAAACTGAATGCTCTGCCTAATTTTATCTCAACCGCTAGAGGCAAGTCAGATAGGTAACGGTTTCCCATTGGTTGAGGTACATATTGGCTGAGTTCTAGATCCTCCCAGTTTCTGGCTGTCTAGGTTCTGCTCTTGTACCCACCTGATTTAAGGAGGACATGAAAACCCTTGGGGTGCATTTCACCCGAGTGAAATCTGTTATGGATGCAAAGGATGGTTTGAACGTTTGTTCGTACGGCTTATATATTGCTTTGCAAAGCATAAGCATTTTTTTAGATGGCTTAGGCGCTGCAAAGGAGGGCTGAAGCATAGCAAAGGAAGCAGTAAACGTTGCAGAGGAAGCCTTACACTCATGGTTCGCTGAAAAAAGGCAAAAGAATAGAAAATAGAAAACCGGTAGAATGTCTCTCCAAGGAGAAGATCAATGGCGCAACTGATAGGAAACGAACGAGTCGATGATATCCCGTTGCTCCTGC
>NZ_JAYGIG010000147.1:0-26994 GCF_034932105.1 Leptothoe sp. PORK10 BA2
TGTTGGGACTAGATTGGCGTTCATATTCCAACTCTAGTCCTATTTCCTGCTTGATGCTCTACAACCTCCAACTGACAATACTTCAGCCCCTTTACTGATGGCCGAGGAACACCGGTTACGCCCATAGGACTTATAGCCTGGTGGATAAGGATGCTCAAAGAACCACACCTCTTTTGTGGAGCCGCCCTTATCAAAAAACAAAATATTGGTATTAATGCTGGTGTAGGGACTGAACACCCCCTTGGGCAACCGCACGATCGTGTGCAGATTAAACGATTCCAACAGCTCCCGCTTCAGATTGGTTTTTGTCCCTTCTCCAAACAAAAAACCATCCGGCAACACCACCGCCGCCCGCCCCGTGTCGGGCTTGAGCAGATGCATAATCAACGCCATAAATAGATCAGCTGTTTCTCGGGTTTGGTACTTTTTTGGGAAATTGCTTTCAATCCCATCCTCCTCCATCCCCCCAAACGGCGGATTAGTGATAATAATATCCACCCGATCCTTCGGTCCATAATCCCGCAGCGGACGGCTCAAGGTATTGTCATGGAGAATCTTGCTGGGCACATCGATACCGTGCAACATCACATTCGTCATCGCCAGCATGTGGGGTAGCGGCTTTTTCTCCACCCCATTCAGGTTTTCTTGCAGCGTTTGCCGATCCTGAGCGGTTTTGACCTGTCGATTCAGATGCTCGATCGTATTGGTCAAAAAGCCCCCCGTCCCACAGGCCGGGTCAAGTACTATTTCGCCCAGCTTTGGATTGATTATATCCACCATAAACTGCGTCACAGCGCGGGGCGTGTAATACTCTCCCGCATTCCCCGCCGATTGCAGATCCGCTAGGATTTTTTCGTAGATATCGTTGAAGAGATGGCGATCGCTCGAAGAATTAAAATCCAC
Source organism: Leptothoe sp. PORK10 BA2 (assembly GCF_034932105.1). Taxonomy (NCBI): domain Bacteria; kingdom Bacillati; phylum Cyanobacteriota; class Cyanophyceae; order Nodosilineales; family Cymatolegaceae; genus Leptothoe; species Leptothoe sp. PORK10 BA2. The sequence continues at coordinate 904 of NZ_JAYGIG010000147.1, forward strand.
ATCTTCTTCAATGCGGTTGATCACCTGCCGCAACAGCGTCCCCGACTTCATATAGTTATAGGCATCCTCAAACACCGAACCTACCACCTTCCCCCGAGACGACACCCCCGGCTTCGTCGCCAGTTTTTTTAGCTTGGGGAAAAGCTGATTATTGACAAACTCAATCAACTCCTCCCCTGTCATCCCCTCCGCATCCTTCGCCCAATTCGCCCAGCGCAACGCCTGCGGCAAGGGTGATTTATATCCGGGCACCGTCAGATCCCACTCCTGCTCCTTGTCATCAAAGATCTTTAGAAACAGCAACCACACAATCTGGCTAATGCGCTGAGCGTCGCCATCGACACCCACATCCTTGCGCATAATGTCCTGAATGGTTTTGATGAGCGTTCCAATTGCCATGATTCTGTAAACGAATGTGCCAATAAATTGAATCAAAAGTAGGATGCGTTAGCGACAGCGTAACGCATCGTTGCCAATCGCCTGTAACGCGCTACGCCGAGCTTTTCTGGTATGCCGGAGGCTCTACACATCCTACATCCAATGGTGCTTCGTATTGAAATGGGGGTAAGCGCTGTACAGCCTTGAATCGATGCGTTACGCTGCGCTAACACATCCTACCCAAAAATTCGGGGTTATAAAATCCACGATCCTAAGGGCTCTGTCCACAATCGACGTCTTCAGCAAAGTGACCAAAGCTATCCATTCTTTATCCCGATTGAATCTCGCCTCTAATCTTGATTAGGATCAGAAGTATCTTCTTAGGCTTTTTTCCCAAGAGGTATGTGTCATGCGAGATGTTTCTGCCATTGCCTGAAGCGTTCGCGAGTCAGATAATCGTTGAAAGTGATAGCAAAATATAGTGTCAAAAAAATAATGACGGAACATTTCTTAGCTTGGTGGAATGTCGAAAATCTGTTCTCGGTTGAGAATGATGGCGATCGCTCCGACAAATTGGCACGGGTAATTGGAGCAGAACTCGTGGGGTGGACTGCCAATATTCTCGACAAAAAGTTGACCCAGTTAACGTCTGTAATTAAACGATTGAACAGCGGCAAAGGTCCAGATATTCTGGGTCTAGGCGAGGTTGAAAACCGCAAGGTGCTAGAGCAACTGATTCAAAAGCTAGCGCCTTTGGGTCGAGCCTATCAGGTGATCCATGCCGATACCCAAGATCAGCGTGGTATTGATATTGCATTTATTTACGATAGTGCTAAATACAAAACCTTAGAAACAGAGGTATTTAACCACTTTATTTTGCGTCGCAATGCCACGAGAGATCTCGTACAAGTCAATTTTTATACGATCCCTGAGAATCGACGATTGGTGATCATTGGCAACCATTGGCCTGCTCGCTTGGGCGGCGAACTGGCCTCTGAACCCTACCGCATTATTGCTGCCGAAACCTTGGCCTACTGGCATGAGCGCATTATGCAAATTCACGGTAAAGACCAAGGGGTAGTGGTGATGGGCGACTTTAACGATGAACCCTTTAGCCGCTCAATGGTGGACTATGCGCTCTCAGAACGCAGCCCAGCGCGGGTAAAATCTGCCCGGACCAAAAATCCTTATCTCTACAACCTGATGTGGGAAAAAATGGGCCAAGGCGAGGCCACCCATGTGTTTGAAGGAGTCTCAACTGTTTTGGATCAAATCTTGGTCAACCGTCCGCTGTTGAGAAGTGAGTCTGCTTTACAGCTGGTGGCAAAGAGTCTGGAAATTATTAAATATCCAGAAATGCTCACGAAGGCTGGAGCACCCAAACGTTTCGGTCGCCCCTCTTCACCTAATGAATTTGACGTAACTGGGTTTAGCGATCATTTGCCCTTAGCCATTGTGATTAAAGAGAGCTAAGGGATTTTATTACTTTGCAATTCCCTTACGCGCTATACAGCGACTCGGTTAACTCTCGCACAGCTTGTTGATAGGCATCCTTTCCACCAAAAATTTTCACAATTTCGGTCGGGGTACCAAATTCAGTCAACGGCGCAAGGGTCAGCACCTGAGTTTCCTCAATTTGGCCAACGCCTGCATCAGCATACTTATCGAGCAGCGCTTCTAACACTCGTCTAGCGCGATCGCCATATTTTGTAAAATAATCGCGCTTTTTCACCCGCTCCGCCCGTTCTCTGCGGGTCAGCGGCGGCTGATCCCAAGCCACATGACAAAGCAGATCAAACGGGTCGCAATCCTTGCCCACTTCATCCGCCAGCGCCTCAAAAAAGACCCCTTCTTGAGCTAACTCATCCACAATCGCCTGTTTTTTATCCGCACTACTCCAACGCACCAAAAAATCATCCAGCGAGGCAAATTCCTGGGTCAAGGTCTTTCGGGTATAGTCCTTGAGCGATTCAGCCACCAGTTTCCCATCCGGGTTGTAATATTGCACCCGCTCCGCCACCACTCGCACAGCCACATTTGCCACCACATAGCGGCGCACACCGGGCGGATCATCAGCATCCCCCCCATCGTCCTCGCCGCCCTGCCATTCAAAGCCCCCCTCCGGCTCTGGATAATCGCCACCGGAAACTTCTTCGCCCTCTGGTAATTCTGGCGGCACTGGCGAATCACCTGGATCCGGCTCATAAATCTGCACAGGGTCGCCATCAAACTCAGGGTCAGCAAACAGTTCGGTCGCTTTTTTAAAGTCGATAATCGTGAAATAGAACTTGCCGTAGTCCTCATTAATCCGCGTTCCGCGCCCGATGATTTGTTTGAACTCCGTCATCGACTGAATCCGCTGATCTAGCACAATCAACTTACAGGTTTGGGCATCCACCCCCGTGGTCATCAGCTTAGAAGTCGTCGCAATCACCGGGTAGGTCGATTCCGGAAAAATGAAATTATCCAGTTCCGCCTTACCTTCCTCATTGTCGCCCGTAATCCGCATCACATAGCGAGAATTGTCAGCGGCAAGATCCGCGTTTTCATTCACCAACGCCTGTCGCATCCGCTCGGCATGGTCGATGTTTTCACAAAACACGATCGTTTTATCAAACCGATTCGTTTGCTTGAGGAAATCGCTGATTTTCTTGGCCACCAGTTGAGTGCGGGGTTCCAGTACAATCGTCTTGTCAAAATCCCGCTGATTGTAAATTCGATCCTCAATCTCATTGCCATACTTATCTTTTTGCCCCACACTCGGTCGCCACCCGACCAAATCCCGATCGATATCAATCCGCACTACCTTATAGGGCGCGAGAAAGCCATCATCAATGCCCTGCCGCAGGGAATAGGTGTAGATCGGCTCCCCAAAGTAGTCAATATTAGAAACCTCCTTGGTTTCCTTGGGCGTCGCCGTCAAGCCCACCTGCGTGGCTGACGAAAAATAGTCCAAAATCTGCCGCCAAGCCGAATCATCCGCCGCACTGCCCCGATGACACTCATCGATCACAATCAAATCAAAAAAATCGCGGCTGAACTGCTTATAGATCTTCTGCTCCTCTTCAGTCCCCGTCACCGCCTGGTACAACGATAGATAAATCTCATAGGACTTATCCGCCTGTCGCTTCTGGATCTTGGTCATGGCAGAGCCAAAGGGCTTGAAGTCATTGGTCATGGTCTGATCAACCAAAATATTGCGATCGGCCAAAAACAAAATCCGCCGCTTCGTCTTCGATTTCCACAATCGCCAGATAATCTGAAACGCCGTGAAGGTCTTACCCGTCCCCGTCGCCATCACCAGCAAAATCCGGTTCTGCCCCTTAGCGATCGCCTCCATCGTTTTATCGATCGCCAGCAGTTGATAATAGCGCGGGGTCTTGTCGCTGCCGTCGCTGTAGTAATCTTGTTTGACTAAGTTTTGCTGCGCCTCCGACAGCCCCCGATGAGCCGCCCACCAATGCCACAGCGTCTCCGCCAAGGGAAACTCATCCAGCCCGATTTCCCGCTCAATCACGCCATCCATGGCGATTTTGTTATGAAACAAAAAGCCATCGCCATTGGAGCTAAAGATAAAAGGCACTTGCAGCAATTCGCCATAGCCCAAACCCTGCTGCATCCCATCCCCCAAAGAATGGGTGTTATCTTTCGCCTCAATCACCGCAATCGGCAGATTCGGCTTGTAAAACAGCACATAGTCAGCCCGTTTATTCCGTGCCCGAGTGTGCAGTTTCCCCCGCACCAGGATGCGCCCATTCGTCAGCGAAAATTCTTCCCGGACCTGGGTCGCCAGATCCCACCCCGATCGCACCAAAGCTGGAGTTATGTACTGAGTGCAGATATCACGTTCAGAGAGCTGCTTCTTATCCATGATTCAACGGCGAACTTGTGCTTGGGTTCCAGAAGTCAATCAGTTCAGAGCGTTAGCTGAACTGAGGAGCACCATTAAATCGAGGATAACCGAAATTTACTGAGAATCGCACCCATGCGATGGTGCATGCCCTGCGTCAAGGGATTATTAAGTTGTGATAGCTGAGTCGTCTGATAATTTCACCGACATCAGAACATATTTTTCACGAACCTCAAAATTTGCATAGGCATAAAGTCTCTGAGCCTTGATGTTCGATCGCGCAACTTCCAGATGAAGTGCCTGTATTCCTTGTGCTTGCGCCAAGAGTTTAATCTGATTGAGAACTTGTTTACCTAAACCTTTTCCTCGATAGTCCGATCGAATATAAAATTCATCAACAAAGGCATCTTTACCTGCAAACTCAATACTGTATCCAATGCACAGTGCAATGTACCCAACAATTTGGCTGTTACAACAAATTAGCCAAATGCCACCCATTTCAGCATTTTCTAATAACATTTTCAGGGCAGCCGCTCTCTGTTGTTCTGAAAGGTTCACATCTTCGAACTGATGAAACTCTTGCACAAGCTGTAAAAGAATTTCCCAATCTGCCATCGAAGCTAATCTAAGTTCTGCTATCACTTGGATTAAGTGCCTTGTTGTGTTTGTTTTTTTACACATCATTACAATCCGCGCCTACTCAAAATATGAGCTCATCAAAAATGAACAGATCAGCGGCAGACTAACGGCATATTTGTGCGGCGGTCAATACCCTAGCTTTGATACCAAGCATCTTTACTCCGCCACACCAACGCAGTGTTAGCTGGCTGGCCACAGATTACCATCGTACAGGTTGCAAACCTTCTGCATGCTGAAAATGTATATCGAGTGTGACCAGCACTCAATCACAGCGACTAGTCAAACCAGACCATCACAGCAACATATTTTTTATTTATCGACCTGTCGCCGACGGTCGGCCAAAATAGAAACCCTGCACGTAATCAGCACCGTGTGCTCGAAGCCACTGATATTCACCATTGGTCTCCACACCTTCGCAGATCACTTGAACGCCAACACGTTTAGCAGCATCAATAAGTGCTTTGGTATATGAAGCTTTAAAAGAATCGGTGTCAACGTCGCGGATTAATTCCATATCAATTTTTACGTAGTCTGGCTTTAGCTGGGTGATCAATGTCAAGCTTGAATATCCCGCACCAAGGTCGTCTAAAACAATGTTGAATCCACGCGCTCTATAAAAATTGCATAGTGTCACTAAATCTGCAACGTCTGCGATCTTTTCTGTTTCAACAATTTCAAAGCACACGCGCTCCGGCTGAATCTGATTCTTTTCGAGTAGTGCAATGGTTGTCGCTAAGCAGTTTACTGGATCGTAGATCGCTGTCGGCGCAAAATTGATGAATAGTTTTCCACCAATCTGAGAGCGCACTGCACACTCAATTGCTGACTGCCGAGCAGCTAGATCAACTTTCGGCATGATTTCAGCAGATTTGGCAGTCTCAAATATATCGCTAGGTGGGATCAAACTCTCTCCACGAAGTCCACGAAATAAACACTCATATCCAAGGACATCATCCGGATTCATAGAGTGAACTATCGGCTGAAAATAGGTGGTATAAGATTTCGACTCGATCAACTCGGAGAGCCATTGCGACTGAATGAGACCGATAAATGTACTCAGTGACCGAACTTCGAAAACATCCGCAAATACCGACACTCGATCTTGTTCTTCGAAATATGCCTGAATGCCATTCGCTTCGATTTTTGTAAAAGGACGGTCAAGTAAATCCACTATCGAGAGCAGGCCTTCTTCCTGTACTTCTATCGCGATTAAATCGTTTTTTTCAGCAAGTTCTACGTTTGCAGAATTTAGTAAAGACAATGCCTTTGCTTTTGTGTGAAAAGTAGGAAATTTAAGATGCAGCATGCCAAATCCCTTCGGGATTCGTCTGCTATCGCCACAACCAGAACAATTGTTCATCGCCTATTCACTCACTAACTTCCTAGTCTTCATGGAACCTGGCCATAGGCTCAGCACCTTTACTATAGTAAATCACAGTAAATCACTGGCACCCACCAAATACTAAGGGTTCAAGCTAGCTCACTTTGCGATGCAGCGAAAGCAGGACCTGCGATACACGCATCAGCCGCGTCCACTGGCATCGGATATCAGAGACTCGGTCTTGGGAAGCCGCCGCTGGCGACTGAGTGGGAGTAGATGGTTCGAGTGGCGCAATTTGTACAAGCGCTGAATGCCGCCTAACGTTCACAATCACCGGATGTAAATAACCTTTATTCTAAACAGCATACCCAAAAGTTCCGGTGCATTGCGATTTTTAGCCACCGCCACACCATAGCCGCTCTGCATTTTTGGCGACAGCTTCGAGTTGCCCCGCGTCGAGTCCAAGTTCAGATTTAAGGTTCCATCGGTCTGAACTACCAGGATCGGAGCGGATGCAAAGCGCCACTATAACGTGACCAAGTCGATCGATGGTCAACGCGATCCGTAGCTCACCTTCGAGTGATTCCCACACCTTCTCTCCGCTCCAGCCTTTCCAGTCGCGCGCGGCTTCAGCAAACAATCGTGCGACCCCAGAGCGGTCCGTATACGCGCACACTCGTCGTCTTGCAGAATGATCGGGCGCCATCACCGACACACAAAAATAGTCGCCATCGACGTCAGAGAAATCAAACGTGACGTCAGAGTTAGAGGAGGCTAGTCGCATCGTGCTCACGTGTGGCTAACGGCAGATTTGTGCAGCTGTGCAGCACCTTTAAACTTTAGCCAATATTTTAAGCTCAGGCTACTCCACCGCAGTGTTCGGAAGCAAATTTTCAGCGAGGGCTGCCACGATAGCAAAGCGCTGACTGGTCAGTTCGCAACTGGAACTTCCGACTCCCTCCGATCTCTCAACGCTGCTTACCCTGGATAATCCACCGATATCGACTAGGGCCTCGGCCACTGACAACCGTTGACAGAACGTAACCAGCGCCCGTTGGCAGCCCTCGCCTACCCACCGAGCGCACTCGTCGGTAACGCCATTGGCGATCTGGATACTGAGGCAAGCGCCTGCCGAAATCTCTTGGGACTAAGGTGATTGAGCTTGCGTTGGCAAGACTCAACTGGACGCTGCGAGCGACAGCTTCTTGGGTCTGGTACGATTGGCCATTGCTGCGCTGAACTCAACTAGACAACGGGCAATTGCAACACTGCCGATCAGACTGCTTCAGAGTCTCTCTCAATTGTAGTCGAACGGCTCAAAAATTGGCGGTAGCAACCTCGAACTCATTGCCAGTGACTCTCAACCGTCCGCTGCATTTGAATTATTAGACTATGTTCTCGAGATATCATCCCGCTCTAGGCGAACCTCAACTTCACGCTCCACATAATCCCATTCTTTGCTTGCGCGCATCCGTACCAATAATTCATCAAAAGCTTCAGTATGCTCCGGTGCGAATTCAAACCATGTGAGAAAATCAAATTGTTCTCCAAGATCGCGACAGTGAAGCAGCCGACGTGCAACCCCTGGGAGATACTCCAACCCAACAGCCGTATGATGAGACTCTTCCTCAAAAATTGCTCGCCGCTCATCTTGTGCCATTTCCCACCACTGGGCAGATTTTTTAATCGGAATCAGCACCGCAGAAACGGCTTCCGAGCGATTTAGCACAGGCTGCACTGCTTGAAGCACCTTGACTTCATCATGCATAGCATAGCGAATATTACTGGTAAAACTTTGTATCACCCAAGCACTATCCAAGGGCAATTTTGCGATCGCATCATTCACCACATTCACCCTTTCAACCAGCTCTAAACTAGGGCCAGAAACACTCCGCACTTCTACCACTCGCCATAGGCCTTGCTTGCCACCAATAAATGAATATCTATTGCTCATATTGCTCGATAACATCGCCTTTAAGATCCTTGCCCTTCTTTATTTAGCCTTCCGTGTGGAGGAGAGCTTGAATGATTATAGCCAGGTTAAAACGCCTTAAAATGAGTTTCGGCTAAGAAATGCTGGTCTAACGACCCCCATCACCCGTCCTAGAGCACCTCAAACTCTCAGCCAATCACCTCTCGGCGATAGATATGTATTGGGCTTGTTAGCTGGCGACTTCGGATTCCTCCTGTGCAGGTCTCCATAAAAGACCAACTGCTAACAGAAGCACGAAAATAAACGGATTGGTAATATCTCACGCCTTTACATAGCAAGCCTTACGACCTTTTTATACCTTCTTTCCGCTTAAGTCAGGGCTGTAGCATCCGAGATGCTGCACGGGTGCTTAACATTAGCTCAACGACTGTGATTGAAGAATTAACAAAAAGAATGCTCTCTTGAATCAGTCAATCAACCGTTGTTAGAGCAATTAGAAAACGGCTTGGAATCGGTCATGGTAGTGCGAGCGAATGAGGCTGAAATGGAGATATGTGAGGCTTTGTGGGGTCTAAGCAACAACAACGTTGGCTGTGGTCTGCCATTGACCATCGCAGTGGCAAGATGTGGGCTTACGTGTTAGCACCGCATGAAAATAGTGCTTTGCTAAAGCTCAAAGCGTTGTTGCAACCGTTTGGGTTAACTCGCTTTTACGATGCATGGGCTGATTGAAATCGCAGATACTACACTTGCCTAAGATTTAGAAACTAAACGCAAGCCGTATGCCGCAGCAGACATGCAAAAAGACTGGGTAGTGAATGTAACCCAAAGACAGCTCATTTAAAAACTTACAAAATGGCAATTTTCTGACTCAGGATACTGTTAACGAGGGAACTATTCGTCCAATTGCGTTCCCAGACACAGCAATTGACGGTCACAAGTTAGTCAGTATCCTAGAGTGCTATGAAAAATAGGAGCGTTTCTAACGAAAGATGCAAGTAACGCCGGACCATAGATCGGTAATAACGCCATTCGGCTCATTGGCATCCAATAAACCAAACAAGCTGTTGGATGCATCAAACTCCGTTCCCAGAGAGCTTTCGATCACCCCAACATCATAGTTCTCTTCCAAGTCGGCTAGTGTTGAGCCCAAACCAATACCGTCTACCGTTGTCAGGTTTGCACTCTCAGTATCTAAACGCACCGTCCAACCCACAAACTGATCATCCTTCACATTGATCGTAAACCCATTGGACCAAGTAATAAAACTCATGGGTCCAGCACCACACTCGCTATTTTCAGTGGTATCTGTAGGTTCTCCCAAAGAGGCAGAAATAGCAATTTGAGACGTTTCAACATCTGTTTCAAACGGAATCGTTCGCGTTTTTCCAGATTGCTGATCAATCACTAATACACCCTCGCCAGATAGGGCCAATGCTACACCTGTCGCCTCTTCTGGCGCGACGGCATCTGGATCATCAACTGCGGACGGCTCATCCACTGGCGTCGCTTCAGTCGGTTCCTGGGAAGTCGCGTCCCCACTATCCACGGCTCCACTATCACCAACGTCTGACGCTTTTGGCCCACAGGCTGTAACCGTGAACAGAAGAAGTAAAACCAAGGGAAACAACGCCTTGATGCGTAGGTTTGGTATCAACATAATTTTAAAATGGGTAGTTATTCTTACAGTTTTTCAAACATGATCGAATATACACCCTTGTGGTATGGAGTATTTTCGCTGAAACATAAAATTATAGTAGACCCAGCGTCAACGCTTATAACGACAAGACTTTGCCGCGTAAATCCTCCGGACCATTCAGCCCATAACGATGGAGCATCGTCGGTAAAATGTCATACATCTGAGCATTTTTTAACACCTGCCCCCCCTGGGGAGCTTGCGGATCGTGGAAAATCATCAGCCCATACTGGGCATGGTTCGCATCATCTGGTCCCGTGTCATTCCCTTTGGCATAAAGCTCTCCAGTACCCACACTGCCCACCGAACGCCATGCTAACCAGTCAAAATACACGAGCAAATCCGGAGCCATGCCCCGCACCTTCTGATAAGTCTCCTGGGGAATGTATGCTTTAACCTCCATGGGAGAGCCATCGGGGAATGTAATCGCTTCCAGCTGCTCAATTAGCTGTTCCCGAAAGGCCTTAAACTCTTTCAACGGAATTGTCCCCTGGGGCTCTCTTCCCTTCACGTTCAAAAAGATTCTGGCGTAGTAGCCCCCGGCTCCCCAGACTTGTGTCTGCTCCCAATCCACCTCCACCTGATCCAGGGCAGTCGGCTCACTGGGTTTCTCTTTTAAAGTGAGATAGCCCTGATCCATTAGCCATTCATTGATGCAAATCCCCCCCATCAACGGCTGGGCTCCATGGTCCGAGACCACTAACACGGCGGTGTCGTCATCACATTGGGTCAATAACTGCCCCACCCGCTGATCCACATAGCAGTAGTAATCATGGATCGCGGTGGAGAAGGGCATGCCGGGTACATAGTCGGGATGGCGGGGGTCCATGGGTTTCCAAAAGGCATGGTGGATGCGATCCACCCCCATGTCCACCAGCATGAGAAAGTCGGGCTGGTCCTGGGCAATTAGCTTTTCCGCTAGGGTAAAGCGTTGGTCGCATAGCTTATGGATGTTCGACAGAATCTCGGCCTTATCTTCTGAGCGAAACTCAGGCACATCCATCATGAAATCGGGCATCCAGCGCCGAATCTGCTCCCCTAGCTCGGGTGGATGAGTAAAGGTGACCTGGGGGCTTGGGGTGAGAAAGCAAGACACCATGGAACCATTTACCTTATAGGGAGGGGATGTTCCCGGCACGCTGAGGGCGGCAACTTTCCAGCCAGCATCTCCCAGGTAGTCCCACAGGCGAGGAAAACGGACAGCTCGACCGTCGGCAATGGCCATGTTTTGATAGTCCCGCGTGGCCCGATTGCGAAAGCCGTAAATGCCCAGCTCCCCTGGATCTCGCCCTGTCATCATGCAGCTCCAGGCGGGCACGGTAATGGCGGGAATAGAGCTTTCTAGGCGGCCATAGCTGCCCTGGGACATGAGGCGGGAGAGGTTGGGTAGATCGTCTCGCCATTGTTCAAAGACAAGGGAGGGCTCCATGCAGTCAAGGCCGATGATGATGAGGCGGGGGGAAGGAGGCATGTTTAATAATTATTCTTCATCACGGTTTTGCCCAACCGTCGCCGCCACACTAGCGTTGAGATCGCACCAACAATGGCAATAAGGGACAGAATATGTACCACATTAAACGGGGTACCGGGGAAAAACCAAGAGTCTGTTCTGAGGAACTCGATAAAGAATCGCCCAAAGGGGTACCACACTAAATAGAGGAGCGATAGGTCGCCGGGGCGAAGCTGTCGGCCAAACCGTTTTGACACCCAGTACAGGACTAAAAAGCCGAGCAGATTCCAGACGGACTCGTATAAAAACAAGGCGTGGAATCGGGTGGATTCTGGATAGGTGACCAGATCGTCATAGGGGGCTAAACGATGGGCCGGATCGATCCGTAGGGCTAGGGGCCAGTCGGTGGGGGGGCCATAGAGTTCTTGGTTGATAAAGTTGCCCCAGCGGCCAATGGCCTGGGCAATGGGGAGACCCACTGCGGCGGCATCTAAATACATCAGGGTGGGTAATTGGCGGACTTTGGTAAACAGCCATAGGGCAATGCCGCCAAAGATAAATGCGCCAAAGATGTGAATGCCGCCGCCCCAAATTTGTAAAATCTGGCCAGGGTTAGCAAAGTAGTAGGCTTTGTCGCTGGACTGGACAAAGACATAGTAGAGACGGGCACCGAGAAAGGCTGGAATCAGGACCCAGATCAGCATGTCCCAGAAGTCTTCTGGATTCTTGCCACGGCGTTCGATTTCTTTGCTGGCAAACCAGGAACCGGTGATCACGGCGGAGGCCATGAGCAGGCCATACCAGTGCAAGGCAAAGGGACCAAATTCAACAATGGTGGGATCTACGGGGGGATACATGATTACTCTTCTAGATAGCCAAGGTCTTTGAGGCGACGGCGCACCTCGGGGTCGTCAAAGCCGGTGGCGCGAGCCTGGGAATATAATGCTCGGTGCTCTTCGGCATCTTGACCAAAGGCGGATAGGGAATCTTGTAGGGATTCCACCATCTCGGGAAAAATCTCACTCAGGTCTAAACTCTCGCTCGGATCATCCTGGACATCGTAAAGTTGGGGAGGGTTTTGGGCAGTCTCAATCAGCTTGTGGTTACCTACCCATACAGCCCGCCGGGTTTGGTCGCAGGCATGTTGGGAGATGAGTTCTGGCTGACGTTTTTGAATCAGGTTCAGGACATTTTGGGGGGTAATGGCTTCGGCGTACACACGGCGTTCGGGGGCAACCTCCGGGAGAGTTTGGCTGTTGTCTGGGTGTTCTAGGCTCAGTTCAGCTTCTTCTGGGGTAGCCAGTCCGGCGGCAGCCAATACCGTATGGAAGAGGCAGCGGGTGGAGACAACGTCATCTCGCAGGGTGCCCCGTTCAATAGTATCGGTGGGGTCATGGATGATCAGGGGAACCTGGACCAGCTCATTATAGATGGAGAGACTGTGACCAATGAGTTGTTTCTCTCCTAAATGTTCACCGTGATCGGCACAGACAACAACATAGGTATTGTCCAGACAACCCGATTGTTTAAGCTGATCTAAAAACTCTCCCACTTGGACATCTTGGGCAGCAACTTCCGCGTCGTACATGCCATCGAGGGTGTCTTTTTGTTGTTCTCCTAGGGAGCCCACCAGGGGAGCTAGCCAGCCGTATACATCGCTATTAAAGCGGCGCAGGTAGGTTTGGGCATCGCGATTTTTGAGGACATGGGGGGCAAATTTTTCGATGTATTCCCGCGGAGGGTGGTACGGCATGTGGGTACCCATCAGATTGATGAAGGTGAAAACGGGCTGGCCTGAGTCCACTCCTTTGCGCTCAATCAACAGCTTGGCGGCATCGTCGAGGGATTTGCGGGTGTTGCCTTTGAAGCTGAGTGCCGTTTGCCATAGGGGCACCATCAGGGGGGTAAAGGATAGGGATAGCAGCCAGTCGGACCGGGCAAAGGCGTCTTGCACCTGATTGAGGACATTGGCCAGAATGCGCTTAAACAGCTGGCGATATTTGTCTAAAAAGCTGGAGGGCACACCGGCTTGGTTGGGTTTGGAACTGAGCAGGCCACTGTAGTTGAGAAAGCTGTAAAACCCACGGCGCAATCCGTTGTTGATGACGCCTACCAGGGGGTTATTGCAAAAGGCGGCGGTGTAGTAGCCCCCGTCCTGCAGCCGTTCTGCCAAGGTTTTGAGGTGGGGCGGCATAACGGAGTAGGACTGCTGCATCTGATGCTGCGATGGGTACAGCCCGGTGAACATGGAGGCGTGGGAGGGGATAGTCCATTGTCCGGGTGCGATCGCAACCTTAAACCGCGTTGCTCCCGCCGCAAATGCATCAATATTCGGCGACGTCGGCTTTTCATAGCCGTAACATGACAAGCGATCCACACGTTGAGTGTCGAGCACCAAGAAAATGATATCCGGTTGATTTGAGGACATTGAACCGCAGGGTAGCTTAATGACAAGCAGTACTAACCCAGTCTAGAGTATCAAGCCGATGGCCGTGGCTGATTTATTCGGATCCATGGCTCAGCAAAAATGCCTCCACCTGGGGGCGAGTGGGCATGGACGGCTGCGCCCCAGCTTGCATCACCGATAGCGCCGCCACCGCACTGGCCCATTCCACCGCCCGCCGCAAGGGCTTCCCTTCCCCCAGGGCCACCGCCAAACCACCATTAAACGCATCCCCCGCCGCCACCGTATCTACCACCGGCACCGGGAAAGCGGGCACATGAAAGACCTCCGATGGCGAGGCCACCACCGCCCCCTGACCGCCCAATTTGACAATCACCGTGGCCGTTCCCCGCTGGCGCAGCACCTGGGCCGCCGCCTGGGCCGTGGTCACATCCTGGACCGCCAGACCCGTCAGCTGAGAGGCCTCCGTTTGATTGGGGGTCAAAATATCCACCAGGCCATAAAAGTCTGGGGGCAAATCCGACCGGGCCGGGGCCGGGTCCACAATCACCCGCACCCCATGCGCCTTGGCCCTTACGGCCGCCGCCTGTACCGCCACCAGCGGCACCTCAAACTGCATCAACAAAATGTAGGGTTCTAGGGGTTTGGAGCGGTCTGGCGAGGCCACCGGCAACGGCAGCCGCAATCCATCCGTCTCATCCCCATGGCCATTGGCCCCAGGCACCACCACAATCTGATTTTCCCCCGTCCCATCCACATTGATCAGCGCCACCCCCGATGGCCCCGCATCCACCAAAACCAAGTCCGTATTCACCCCAGCCTGCCGCAGACTGGCGCACAGAATCGCACCAAAACCATCGTCCCCCACTCGACCCACCATGGAGGTGGCAGCCCCCAACCGGGCCGCAGCAACCGCTTGGTTCGCCCCTTTGCCCCCTGGCACCGTGGTAAAGCCCGTCCCTAGCAATGTTTCTCCAGCCATGGGCAAGCGCGGCACCTGGGCCACCAAGTCCATATTGAGACTGCCAAAAACGATGATCGGCATAGGAATTAAATAGGTGTCGGCGTCAAAAACCTAGGGTTCCACACTACCCCAAACATCCCCCAACCCGGTCAGGGGGTCCAAACTCGATGACGCTTCCCCCAGTGACATTTCCCCAGGTGGATCATTTACCTGCCAAGGGTTAGGGGGACGATCGCTACTCCACCCCCACCAGGCAGTGCCACATTCACAGTGATAAAATTCCTGCCATTTCCGCTTGTGATTGTGGGTATACACCGGAGCCCGCCGGTTAATCCAAGCAGCTGTCGCCCCCGCAGCTGTCGCCCCACAGCGAGGACAGCAAAACGTTAGGGCATGGGTAGCGGACTCGGTCCATTGGGGTGGAACGGATGAAAAAGCTTCCATAGGTTGAGACGGTTCAGCTAGCGATCTCCTTACTCAATTATGGTCGTGTTTTCTAAAAGCGGGTGATCTCAGGCCCAGAACTCACCTGCTTAAGATTTTGTGAAAAGACGTTAAGAATCTATAGTTATAGAAAATCGATGCATTCATTTATCGGTTTTCGACGCCCGTAGCTGCTGCTCTCTAAAGCTTCCAGCAAATACCCCAGATGGTGAACTATGGGCAGAAAGCATCAGCGGGCGACCAGGCGCATTCCCGGTCAGCTGTAAACCTTTAGCAATAGGCAATTCCAGTGAAGGCAATCACTCTGCTCGGCTCCACCGGCTCCATTGGCACCCAAACCTTAGACATTCTCGAACATCATCCCGATCAGTTTCGCTTGGTGGGCATTGCCGCCGGGGGCAACGTGACCTTGCTCGCCCAGCAGGTGCGCCAGTTTAAACCCGAGATTGTTGCCATCCGGGATGAAAGCAAACTGGCTGAGTTAAAAGCGGCCATTGCTGATGTTGAGCCCCAACCCCAGATCCTGGCGGGCGCAGACGGCATTGTGGAAGTAGCCCGCTACGGGGATGCCGAGGTCGTCGTCACGGGCATTGTGGGCTGTGCCGGACTCTTACCCACCATTGCCGCCATCGAAGCGGGCAAAGACATTGCCCTCGCCAATAAGGAAACCTTGATTGCCGGTGGTCCGGTGGTGCTGCCCCTGGTGAAAAAGCATGGGGTAAAGCTGCTACCCGCCGACTCTGAACATTCTGCCATTTTCCAATGTCTTCAGGGACTACCAGAAGGGGGACTGCGCCGCATTATCCTGACCGCTTCCGGCGGTGCCTTCCGGGACTGGCCGGTGGAAAAACTCAAGGACGTCAGCGTTGCTGACGCCATCACCCACCCCAACTGGTCCATGGGTCGCAAGATTACGGTAGACTCCGCCACCATGATGAATAAGGGCCTAGAAGTGATCGAAGCCCATTATTTATTTGGCATGGACTATGACCACATTGACACCCTCATCCATCCCCAAAGCATTATTCACTCCCTGATTGAAACCCAGGATACGTCGATGCTGGCGCAGCTAGGCTGGCCCGATATGCGGCTGCCCTTGCTCTATGCCATCTCCTGGCCCGAACGCATCTTTACCGACTGGAAACCGTTGGATCTGGCGCAGTTAGCCACCCTCACATTTAAGGAACCGGACCACGCCAAGTATCCTTGCATTAACCTAGCCTACGAGGCGGGTCGAGCCGGGGGCTCCATGACGGCAGTCCTGAATGCGGCCAATGAGCAGGCAGTGGCCCTCTTCCTAGATGAAAAGATTCACTATTTGGATATTCCTAAGGTGATTGAGAAAGTGTGCGATCGCAACCGCGACCACCTCACCGCCACCCCGTCCCTCCAAGACATCTTGGATGCGGACCAATGGGCCAGGGATGAAGTCATTGCCGTTAGCGACACCATACCCCAACGTCAGGTCGTCGCCCTCGGTTCCTGAGCCCACTGGATTGGGGACTATCCCCCAACGTCAGGTCGTCGCCCTCGGTTCTTAGGGGCTCAGCCCAGAGCTAGATGCCATCGGTCTAAAGACCATAGGTTAAGATTAAACCCGTCCCCCATCGGAATCGTTGTCCATGGAACTTGCGGTCGTCATCGGTGCTGTCATCATTTCAGTCCTTGTCTTCACCTGGCTGATCAAAATTGTTAAAGCCACCCTGAAGACTGCATTCATGGCAGCGCTCATTTTGCTGGGGCTGCAAATTTTCTTTGGCATTGGCCCAGAGGTGATTTGGACCACCATCCGCGACTTTGTCGGCCAACAAGCTACCAGCATAGGACGCTAGGAACTGAAGAAAAGCTAAACCTAAAACTCATTAACTCCAGCGAGAACTTCATGAGTTCCTGCCGGAACTAAAGTTTTGCCCATAGCATCTAAGTAATCGTGCGTAAGTGATCACAGTCACGCGTCAACATCTAAGTAATTGCACGGCGAGTAATTATACTCACGCGCCATTTCGGTGGATTACCATTGACCTCCGCTCAGGCTTCACAGTCTGGCGCAGGCCATGACTATAAACAGGGTTTAGCAATGCTATCAACAACAACCGTTCCCGTTTCTGATCACTCGACTGATCAGTTAAAGCCCTCTAGTCAAAGTAAACGATTCCCTTGGCTAGACATGGCCAAAGCCTATGGCATTTTTCTGGTTTACTATGGCCACTTTGTCGAAGAAATTTTAGAGTACAAGGAGTTTGCAGTAGAAACGGCAGCTTATCAACAATACAAATGCATTTATGCATTTCACATGCCCCTGTTTTTCATGCTCTCAGGGTTTGTTTATAAACATAAAGAACAACCTCTAGGCTCATTCCTGTACCAGAAGGTATTGACCCGCATTGTACCCGCTCTATTTTTTAACATTTTGGCCCTCGGCATTTATTTCCTCGATCACTTAGTACGGGGAAACAATGGATTTGCTGAAAACTATTCTGTGCCAAGTATCCTGGTGGACGTATTGACTGGATATCCATTTAGCAATTTTATCACCTGGTTTTTATTCTGCTTATTTACGGTAGAACTCCTCAACCATAGCGTTTATCCTTTCATCAAAGACAACCTTTGGAAAAGCGTTGGTTTAGCCATACTCACCCTCCTAGTGGGTTACTACTTGGTGGGTCTGAACCAAACCCTTAAGTCTTCCTTGCCTTTACGAGGCTTAGATACCTGGTATCTGAATTCATCCTTAATTGGTCTCAGTTTTTACCAGTTAGGCTTTATTTTGAAGCAGTCAAACATTGTTGCTTGGTTTGAACAGCCTCTCCATAAATATGTTGGTCTAGTAATCACCCTAGTCGCCACCGTAACCACATTTAATTTAAACCAAGGCCCTTTTCTAGACCCTAGGGGCATTGTCGCGCTGGCAGTGACCAGTTATGGCAATCTCTTTCTATTTGTCACCACAGCCATTATCGGTTCTCTCTTTATCATATTGCTGAGCCTGAGCCTGCCAAGCGTCAAAGGCGTAGTATTTTTTGGCAAGAATACCCTGATTTTACTAGGAATGAATTTTCTCTATGTCAATATTGCTACACCCATTATCGGCAAGCTAGATCCGTCGATTTTTGAGAGTTGGGTGACCGTTACGTTATTTACCCTAGGATTAACCCTAGTCAGTTTTCTGGTGAATGTGCCGATCATTCAGCTGATTAATCGGTTGGTGCCCCAGTTAATGGGTAAACCGGAGGCAAAAGGCCCCCTGCTCCCGGCGTTGCTGCGATAAAAATGATTACCTTTGATGGCAAGAACAAAAGACTTTTCACTATCGGGGGATGGGGCAAACGAAATATCTCATCGACGCTGAAAGCTGGGTCTAATTAGAAGGTGTTCATCAATGATTGTTGATTTCCCTTGAATCCTTTTCGTCCAAGAATTTTCAGACATTACAGTTCAAATGCACTCAAAGCGCTTGAAGTCTTTTTAGATCAATGACTTTGCGTTAGTTTACCAACCCACTCTCAAGTAATGGCAACTAGAGTAAAGGCAACTTTTAGCCATTCCGTTCGTCATTACCTCATTACCTCAATGCAAATTTAGCCTGTTCTTGAGGCACTATAGCGGTTCCTGAACTCATGAGGTATGGCTAGCCTTGCTGGTATGAATTCCGCACTGAAGGATGCACCTCACTCGACCGAGAACCACCATGAATAACGATGCACGTACCATTTCATCTGCAGAAACCCTGGACACAGATATCTGCGTTATTGGTGCAGGGCCCGCAGGTATTACCATTGCCCATGAGCTAAACGGTCAACCCGTCAGGGTCATGCTGTTAGAGTCCGGTGGTTTTGCCCCTGATCCTGCCGTAGATGCACTTTCAGCCGGTAGCAATGAAGGAGATCCCTATCCTACTCCTGACAATGTGCGCGAACGCGTCTTTGGGGGCACCGCTACTGTTTGGCCCATTGACCTGGGTAATGGACAGACTGGGGTGCGCTACGTCCCCTTAAATCCAATTGATTTTGAGAAACGCGAATGGGTCCCCTACAGTGGCTGGCCGATCACCCATTCAGATCTCGACCCTTACTATGCAAGGGCTCATCAGGTAGCTCAAACAGGTCCATATAACTACAATCCATCTGATTGGGAAGATGCCCAGGCCAAGCAACTTCCGTTCATCGGGAATCGAGTCACTACCCAGATGTTCCATTTTGGACCACGGGATATATTCACCCATGAATATCGCCAGCAATTAGAACAGTCGGCCAATATTACCCTCCTGACCTATGCCCATGCCCTAGAGTTGGAAACCGATGAATATGCTAAAACGGTCACCGGGGTTAAAGTTGGATCCATCGGTGGCCAACCATTTCGCATTTCAGCCAAAGTTGTCATCCTAGCCCAGGGAGGGTTAGAAACGGCGAGGCTTCTGCTACTGTCAGACTCGGTGCAAACCTGCGGTCTGGGTAATGGCCATGACCTAGTGGGACGCTTTTTAATGGATCACCCTGTGATTCGTCCCGGTGTTTTAATTCCCAAGCATCCCCAGGTCGTCAACCACCTTGACCTATACGATGCCCGATGGGTAAACGGCAGCCGTGTGATTGCTAAGCCTGTACTAACTGAGGCTACCCAGCGGCAAGAACAAGTCATGAAATTAATACCGCCATTTTCCCTCGCCCTGCTTGGGCTCGCTACAATCCTCTGCGCATGCTTTTGCCCAACGGCAAAAACCCATCCTCTCCAGCCCTGCAATCGGCACGGGTACTCAAGCAAGCCTTAAAAGCCCGAAAGTTACCCCCTAATAGCTTTAAACACGTTGCCAATATTCTGGGCAGTATTGATGATTTGGTGTACCGCACCTGGCGTACTGCAGGCAGTAACCGCTTTAGCAAACGTCCCTATTATCAATATGATTTTGACCATGGGGGTTGGTCCCAGCTAGAGAATAAGCCCCAAAAGTTTGGCTGCTTCGAACTTCTACACATTACTGAACAGGCTCCTGATCCCGATAACCGAATTGTTCTTTCGGGCGATCGCGACGCCTTTGGTTACCGTCAAATGACCATTCACTGGCGCTATAACGACATTGATCAACGCAGCGTCAAACGGGCGATGGAAATTTTTGCTGAGGAGTTTGAAAAGGTTGGCCTTGGTCGTGTGAAATGTGAGCTGGACCATGGCACCCCAGTCATCTGGACCCCCAGCATCCATCATCCCATGGGTACTACACGCATGCATGAAAGTCCTAGCCAAGGTGTCGTGGATCCTAATTGCCAGGTCCATGGAGTGTCGAACCTATTTATTGCCAGCAGTTCTGTCTTTCCGACCGGCGGCTACGCCAATTCAACCTTGACGGTTCTTGCCTTAGCCATACGGCTCACTGAGCACATCAAGGCAACATTCCTGAGTCAACTATGCTCGTCAAATTCTGTTCAGGTCAATGACCATAGATCAACGTAAAGTCTTGAGGGCGTAGCATTTATTGGCAAAAATACCCTGATTTTACTGGGAATGAATTTTCTCCTGACATTAAGACTGGGGCAATGACAACGGTGTTTTCTCACCTAGGCTATATCCTTGCCGGTCAATCAAAGCTTCCAGCTGACGTACCCGCTTTGGTGAGGGGGGATGGCTAGCCAAAATGGCTAACCCCGTACCTTCTTTCTCACCCAAACGCCTAAAGAAATCCGTCGCTCCAGCCACATGGCCATAGGTCTGGTTCAACAGGGTAAGGCCCACCCGATCAGCCTGTTGTTCCTGACGTTGGGAGAACTGAGCATTGGATAGGGTGGCAATACTGCTGGTGGCAATGGACCCCAGGGAACCAAAGTCACCGAATAAGGCCGATAGGGAAAGACTAATTAAAACCTGGCGACTCAGCCCCCGCAGGTGGTCTCGGTTCGTAAAATGGCCCAGTTCATGGCCCAACACCATCATTAGCTCATTTTCAGACTCGGCTTCGGCCAGTAAACCCTGGTAAATGATAATGCGATCGCCAGGAATAGCCAAGGCATTCACCGTCTCTTCGGGGATATAAAGCACCTGGTAATCCCGTTCCGTGCGTTGGTCGGCGGGCAAATGTACTTCTAATCGATCCAGTAGTTGATTGAGCTTATCCTGGGTGGCTGACGGTTCAGACTGGGCTTCATAAATGGGCACCACCACCCGGCCCAGCTGCTGTTCTACCCCCGGCGGCATAAACCAGACCAACGCCCCCGTTAACCAAAACGCTAGGCCGAGGGCTAAGCCAATGCCCGCCAAAAAGAGGATCAACAAGATGAACAACTGACGGTTATTCGGCGGTGGCGAGTTTTCGCTATAGGCCGCTGTTCCTGGGGGAAGTTCCATGGGCATGCTCTAGCTTTTGGTGGGACGGAAGGGATTGAGGAAGTTGACCAGGGAATAAATGTGGCGAGACTGCACCCACAGTTTCCCGGTACCACTAAACCGAGCCACCAGACCCTCACCGCCAAAGATACTGGTCCTTAAGCTCTTAAAGGAAAGGCCGCCAATCATTTCCACGTTATAGCTGAGGGTATCTTCAAAAGCAACGATATAGCCCGTATCAACCACGTAGCTACCCTCTATGGGAATTTCTAAAATGGCCCCAAAGGAGCTAAACCAAAAATCTCCCTGCCCGGTGACTTTCAATAGGAATAAGGACTCTCCACTAAAAAAGCCTTTCATTCCTTGGAATTTACTGTCCATGGTCACCTGGGGGCCAGCAGCGACGAATCCAGAGGATTGCACCATCAGGGTTTGGCTACCATCCAAGACATAGTGCTGAATGTCTCCAGGAACACCGGGGGAGATGTAGAGATCGCCGGGTTTTTCCTTCGCGGTAAACTCGCTGATAAACAGGGATTCTCCCCCCAGCATCCGCCCCAGCCCCTGCTTCCATCCGCCCTTGGCCTTAGATTTCATTTCAATACAGCTATCCATCGCCGCCATGGCACCAGCTTCGACGGAGACTACCTGGTTGGGCCGCAAGCTCAGTTTAAGGGAGGCATAGGATGGATTATGATCAATGGCGTAGGCAATATTTGCACTCATCTATATAATCTCCTCGTTGTTGTTGCTAGGTAGTTTTAGGTAGTGGATTATAGTGGGTTGATAGTGGGTTGAGCCCATTAGTCTCAGCCCCTAACGAGGCGGTAACTTGCTGCCAATCAGCCGTCCAAATGACCCTGGGTTATGGGTTTGGCAAAAGACTTTACCCCGTCCCCTAAATTTACAAACAAAGCCTTCGCCGCCGAAGAATGCCCCCGCCCAACTGTTGTTAGCCTTGGCGATACTGTAGTCTAGGCTGCGTTCAAAGGCGACGATATGGCCCGTGTCGACAACATAGCCACCGTCTACATCGACTTCGTAAATACCACCAAAGGCACTGAGTAATATCAGGCCAGATCCACTGGCGGTGAGCCAAAAGAGAGACTCGCCCGAGAAGAGGCTTTTGAACCCGGTAAATCCTAGATCAATGTCAACGCCGGGGGTGCTGGCCATGTAGCCCGAGGATTGGACGACCAGGTCGGTGCCGCTGATGGTATAGGCGAGGATGTCGCCAATCAGCTTGGGGGCCAGGTATAGTTCGGCGGCGCTGCTGCCCGAGCGAAAGACACTCATAAATAGGGATTCCCCACCCAGCACTCGTTTTAAGCCGCCGAGGACGCCGCCCCCCTTGCCTTTGCGCAGGGTGGTGCTGACGTTAACATGGCCGCTCATGGCTACCATGGCCCCAGCTTCGGCGATCATTTCCTCCTGGGGATCCATGAGGATTTTTGCGATCGCACTATCCGGCTGATGTAACAGTTCAATGTTCATAGAATTTTCAGCTGATAAAATTTTCTCTAGGTATCTCAGATCCCCTGTCCATCTAACGCAGCTTCGACCGTAGAAATCGCACTAATCCATCCGTACTACGGGACTGGAGATATATTTTGCCGCGTCCCTGCAATCGATTAATAAACCCTTCCCCCGAGGTCACCGAACCCAAGAGCCCCCCCGAAAGGGCAATGTTCATTTTGATACCCGGCTCATAGGCCACCAAGTGGCCATTATCCACCACAAATTCATCCTTAACATCCATCTCAGAGAGACCTCCATAAGCCCCAAAGAACACGATGCCCTTGCCACTGAGTTTGAGTTTAAACAACCCTTCTCCGGCAAACCAACTAGAAAACCCTGCCCACTCCATTTTCACGTTGACTCCTGAGGTGTGGGCGATGTAGGCCCCAGGCTGCAGGCATAGCTCATTCCCCTGCAGCTCTATGCGCGTAATATCACCAATGCTCGATTGGGTGAGCACCAGCTCCTGCGGGGCATCGGTCGGATTAGAAAATTGATTCAGGAATAAGGATTCGCCCCCCAGAAACGCCTTGAGCAAGCCGGGAATCAGCCCCCCAAAAAAGCCTGTGTTCATCGCTAAGCTTCCCGCCATACTGGCCATAGAGCCCGCTTCTGCAAAAATACGTTCCCCAGGCTGCAACGTCAGAAACAGCGTGGCAAATGCTGGCTTATAGCGAATTTCGTATTTCATCGCTAATTCTCCGGTATGTAGACGGTGAATAATCGGTCAATAAATCCTTTTCTCAGACTACCTAGATTCAACGGGAAAATAACAGTACAAGTTGATAAAACTCAATCTATGGCTCTATCGGGTGTCAATGTTCGCCGGAAAATGTGGAAAGGAAGCCTTAACCCGGTGCGGGCTTCCCAGTCCCTTGACCAATATGGGTGCAAGCGCTCAGATCGAGTATTTTGAATTCTTGTCGGAGAAACGTCCAGCTTTTAGTGGTTCTCCGAGGACTAAACCCTGTGCCAGTTTCTGCTATCCATAGAAATTGCAACTAAGTAGCTAGATAACTGTAGTTTTCTACAAAGTCCTCGCAACCACTTGCTCCACAAAGGGTTGAGCACCTAATACGCACATCGTAATCCAGGGCGACAAAGGCAAAAGGACACAGTTTTGTACGTAGGATAGCTACATATACAGTGTTTTGCTGTGCCACTTCAAAAGGCGTAACGGCATCATCCGAAATTCAAAAATAATTTTTGTTAGATTCAATTCGTTGCCAGCATTCCACGCTGTTGCTCCGTTGTTGACATACCCTGGCTGAGGTGTCAGTTCCATATTGTTCTAAGGTGCTGCAACCCACCCGCCGAGGCATCCATCTACCTATCTACTTCCCACTCACCGGCCTAGACTGAAAGTTTTTACCCAGTCGGCTGACCAGGCAACCTGACTTATAACAGTTCTTTTTTAGTTGTTAAAAGGTTGTTGTTCAATGTTCTCTACCCTAGGAAAATCAATCCTATCGGTAGTTTTATATTTTGTCCTTGAGAATCTTAACTATGTTGAATATCCGACGTTTTCAAACTACAACAGCTTTATTACTTGCCTTGGGTATGGGAGTAGGTGCGATCGCACCCCTCGTCACCCCCACCCCAGCTGTTGCCCAAGCCCAAAGCCAGTTCTCAGATGTATCCTCCAGCTACTGGGCCAGCCAGTTCATCACCAGCCTTGCCGCCCAAAATATCATCGCCGGATTTCCCGATGGCACCTTTCGCCCCGATGAGCCCGTAACCCGCGCCCAGTATGCCGCCATGGTGCGCAAAGCCTTTAACCAAACCACCATCCGTAACAGCACCACATTTGTCGATGTGTCAGCCGACTTCTGGGCCGCCACCGCCATTAACGACGCTTATCGCATGGGCTTTTTATCCGGCTACCCCAACAATGTGTTTCAGCCCAACCAAAATATTCCCCGGGCCCAGGTTCTCGTCTCCCTAGCCAACGGTCTCAACTACCAGGCAAATAACATTGCTAGCGCCAACATTTACCGCGATTCTGGCTCCATTCCTAGCTATGCCACCACCAGCATTGCCGCCGCCACCGAACAGCGCCTCGTGGTTAACTATCCCAATGTTGAAACGTTGCGGCCCAATCAAACCGCCACACGAGCCGATGTAGCTGCCTTTATTTATCAGGCATTAGCCAGCCAAAACCAGGTGGCCACCATTACATCCCCCTATATTGTCCAAACCAGAACCACATCCACCACTACCCAGTCAACGGTTGCAGTGGGCACTAGCATTCCCGTCACCTACCCTGATGGCAACAAGATTGTTCTCCTACCAGATGAGACATTACCCATCACGCTACAGGTGTCCGAAGCGATCACCAATAGCCAAGGTCAGATCCTGATTCCCCGCAACAGTCAAGTCATTGGAGAATTACGTCCGGCCACGGTCGGCAACCAGAAAGGATGTCAATTTGTTGCTCAAACGCTAGTCCTAGCCAGCGGTCAGCGACTCTCTTTACAGGCCCAGTCCGCTGTTATCACCACCACTGAAACTATCCGTCGGGGTGCGAGTATCGGCGAGGTATTCGCTGGAGCAGTGTTGGGGTCTGGAGCGGCAGCAGCGGTTGCCGCAGTCACCGGTGATGACGAGTTACAAACCTGGGAAGTATTGACCGGGACCGTCGCCGGAGCCCTGAGTGGACTGATCCTAGGACGAGAGCGTGTAGAGGTGATTTCGGTAAATCCTAATAGCGACCTAAGGCTCACTGTTAGCCAGGCTCTGGCACTACCACAATAGAAAAATTATTGCCGGGCAATCCCTTGTGATTGCCCGGCAACATTGATAGGCACCCATCCAGAATTTCGTTACCAACAATTTCACCGTCATCAAATTTCAGCAAATGTCTATGGTGTTCCAGGGCTGACCCAAGGCCCAGTCCACAGCCATTTATTGCGCGGTCAGTCAAACATTTTGGCATCCACAATCAGCTAGCCACGTTAGGTGAACCCAATTTTTTCCAAAACGGCGGGAAAAATTCAGCGACGAAACACCCAGCTTATGGAGAAACCTATATCCGGATAAAATAGGCAAATTAAGGTAACTACTCAGGCTTAAAAAATTAGAGAGTTTTCCCAGGTTACAGAGATTATCAGCTAGCGTAATCCAAATATAGGAATTGGTAACCTCCTTGAGCAAGCCCAAGGGTCGCATCAAACTCAGTG
>NZ_JAYGIG010000148.1:0-26397 GCF_034932105.1 Leptothoe sp. PORK10 BA2
ACCGACGACGACGCTATGGGCTGCGATTCAATTTGATAGCGGCACTCTACAATTATGAACTCAACCTTGCCGAAGACTGGCAGCAAAATACAGCAATTTAGCACATAATCATTTTTGCAAGAGGTCTTATGTACTCAATCCGTATAGATGTAATTCCCATCGACGACGACATAGCTGCACCTGATGTGGTGGCGGCCCAAGTTGGACTACACCTAAGTATCCAATTGTACAAAGCCTTCCTGGGTACTTCCTGAAAATCAGACAAATACCCTCTGAAGCCTTTCTAGTACCCTTCCCCCACCAACCACCCCAATCCCATGCGTTAAACTGATGAAGATTCACCCACATTTAGAACTAGGCAACTGCTATGACCCTTGCTGTTCCGCCCCTAACCTCCTTACGGCTGCAAGAAATTCCTAACCTCACCTACCAGTCCGCCACCGATCGTTTCGATGCGTCCTGGGCTGCACCGTTATCGATGCTGCTAGGTCTGGGGCGATCAGCCGGGGCTGACTTTATAGAATTTTTCCTAGAGCGGCGAAACTACATTAGCTGCCTAGCCGAGGATGACGCTATTACTAGCATTTCCCCCAGTTTGTCCACCGGGGCTGGAGTGCGGGTTTTTAAGGGTAAAGCCGACTGCTATGTCAGCACCAACGACGTCAGCTTCCAAGGGCTTAAAGCTGCTTTGGAAAAGGGCCTGTCCATCATGGGGCTGCTGCTGCCTGCCACCTCGGCTTATGTGCCGGAGGTCACCTTGGAAATGTTTCGGGACTATGGCAGCTCCAAGGAAAATTGGCTAGCCAACTGCACCACCATGCAGGTGATGGGGGACGTGCTGCTGGGGGCTAATGCCTCGGTGGAAAAAGTGGCTAAACATTTGCAGGCCCGGCAGACCTCCTACTTTAGGGACTGGCAAGAGGTGCTCGTGGCCAGCAGCGACGGCACCTTTGCCCGTGATATTCGCCTCACCCAGTCTGTGGCGGCCAATGTACTCTGCGCCGATGGTGAGCACCGCTCCTCTACTAGCCAGCGCCTAGGCAACACCAGCGACCCCAGTTTCCTCACTGCTTGGGACTATGGCACCACCGCCGAGGAATTGGCGGAGTCCGCTGGCAAAATGCTCTATGCCGACTATGTGGAGTCTGGCACTTATCCGGTGATCATGGCCAACCACTTTGGCGGTGTGATTTTCCATGAAGCCTGTGGTCACCTTTTAGAAACCACCCAGATCGAACGGGGGACTACACCGTTTAAGGACAAGAAGGGGGAGAAGATTGCCCATGAGAGTCTCACTGCTTGGGATGAGGGTCGCTCCAATGAGTCCTTTGGCACCATCGACATGGATGATGAGGGCATGCCCGCCCAGCGCACGCTGCTGATCGAAAATGGTGTGCTGAAAAACTTCCTGTCGGATCGGGCTGGTTCTGTGCGCACGGGCCATCCTCGCACCGGCAGCGGCCGTCGTCAGAATTATACTTTCTCCGCCGCATCCCGCATGCGCAATACCTTTATTGATGCCGGTGACCATAGCTTAGAGGATCTCTTTGGCTCGATAGACAGGGGGATTTACTGTAAGAAAATGGGTGGCGGCAGCGTTGGCGCTACCGGACAGTTTAACTTTGCCGTGGATGAAGCCTATCTGGTGGAAAACGGTAAAATCACCCGGCCCCTAAAGGGTGCCACCCTGATTGGTGAGGCGGTGGATATCATGCAAAAGATCTCCATGTGCTCCCAGGATTTGAGTTTGGCTCCTGGTTTTTGTGGGTCCGTCAGCGGCAGTGTCTATGTCACGGTGGGGCAGCCCCATTTGAAGGTGGACAGCATTACCGTCGGTGGCCGTTAACCCACCTCGGAGATCCTCCCTGGAGGGGAGAGGTGTTGATTCTGGGGTGTGGGTTCTATCAAGACTGATGGATCCTGATCTATCGTAATCGCCCCGCGATTTTTTATCGGGTGGGCTGTGCCTACTTTCCGAATTGCCCATTATTCATTGCTCTTCAAATAACAATGTCTAAAGTCACAGAAATTTCTGCCAACGCCCAGACTATTGCCCAGCGTCTCGGCATTGCTAAGTACGACATCTATGGTTCCACTACCGACAGCACCAGCGTCCAGGTGGATCAAGGCGAACCGAAACAGGTGAAAGCTTCCAACCGGGCCAGTGTGACGGTGCGGGTGTGGAACGACCAGGGGCGTCTGGGGGTGACTTCCACCACCGATGTGGATGAACGGGGACTGGAGCTGGCCCTAAAAACGGCGTCTGAGGCCAGTGCCTTTGGGGCGACTGAGAACATTCCTGACTTTAGCCCTGAGGCGACGGCCCCCCTGCCGGAGGTGGATGTCACCCTGGCGGCAGCGGCTCCGGTGGGGACGCTGATTGAACAGTTGGTGGCGGCGGAGCAGGCGTTATTGCAGGCCCATGATGCGATCGCAAGCGTCCCCTACAACGGCCTAGCCCAAAACGCCAGTGAGCATTTCTACGTCAACAGTGCCGGAGCCCAGCGTAGCGAAGAACGCACTTCCGCTTCGGTTTATCTATATACCAAAACGGAGCAGGAAGGCCGTAAACCCCGGTCCGGCCATGCCGTTCGCATTGGAGTGGGCACCGAGCACCTAGATATCGAGGGCTGTTTGCAGGAAGCCACCGAGAAAACCCTCAGCCACCTGGACTACGAAAAAATCGAGTCTGGCAAATACTGCGTTGTCTTTTCCCCCAACGCCGTTTTAAGTCTGATCCGGGCCTTTGGCAACCTGTACAACGCCCAGAGCATCCTCGATAAACGCAGCCTATCCACTGCCGAGAGCCTCAACACCGCCATCGCCTCACCCCTGCTGTCGGTGTATGATGACGCTCTCCATCCAGGCAATGTCAGCCCCGACACCTTTGACGGCGAGGGCACCCCCACCCGACGACTCCCCATCATCGAAAAGGGCATCCTGACCAACTTTCTCCACAGTGCCGGCACCGCCAAACGCATGGGTGCTAAGCCTACGGGCCATGCCAGTATTGGGGCCAAGGTCAGCGTCGGCAGCAATTTTCTCCACGTCACCCCGGGCCAACCCGCCGACACCCGCTACAGCTTAGAAGATGCCGACAGCGTGATCTTAATCGACGAACTGCAGGCCCTCCATGCCGGTGTGAATGCCCTTCAAGGCTCCTTCTCCCTGCCCTTCGATGGCTGGCTAGTGCAAGAGGGCAAACGCATCAGCATCGAGTCCGCCACCGTCGCCGGAGACTTTCTCCAGCTACTCCAATCGATTATCTACGTTTCCCCGGAGGAAGAAGTCACCCCCAGCGGTGTCGCCCCCCATGTATGGGTCAAGGAGCTATCCATTACGGGGGAGTAGGAACGGGCCATAGGAACGAGCCGTAGGGTTTAGTTTTTTAGAGCCAATTCTGTCTCGGTTCAGAGCTTTGCCCTATACCCTTGGCCCAGGGGGTTGAGTTTTTCCCTGGGGTATCTACATAGCTTTTTGCTAAATTACCCCCATTAGATGTTTTCACGTTAAAGATTCAGTGTTTTGGGCTGAGGCGATGTAGATTTCACGTTATGTCATAGTAACTACCCTCGCCATATCACTTCAAGAATGACAAGCCCGACCGATTCAGATTTAAGATTTGGCCTACCTGACTTTTCTAAGCATGGCTTTAAAATAAAATCTGAGCTGGGGGCGAACCGGTCTGGGGGACGAGTCACCTACCTGGCTAGGCACATCAAAACTCGACGACTGGTGGTGATTAAACAGTTTCAATTTGCCACCTCCTCCAACTGGGGGGGCTACGAAGCTATGCGCCAGGAAGGGCAGGTGCTAAAGAGCTTACAACACCCAGGTATTCCCAGATACCTGGGTGTTTTTAAGTCCGATGACGGGTTTTGCATGGTGCAGGAATTTAAGCGCGCCTATAGCCTGGCTAAGCCCCGCAGCTTTGGTCCCGAGGCGATTCGTGAGATTGCGATCGCATGTCTAGAAATTCTGGTTTACCTCCAAGATCGCATTCCCCCCGTCATCCATCGCGACTTTAAACCCGCCAATATCCTGGTCAGCAAGAAGCTAAAAGTTTACCTGGTGGACTTTGGCTTTGCTCGCATCGGCGACGGTGAAGTGGGCATCAGCAGCGTCGTTAAAGGCACCCTCGGCTTTATGCCCCCGGAGCAAATCTTTAATCGACAGCTCACCGAAGCATCGGACCTCTATGGCCTAGGCATGACCCTGATGTGTCTGCTGACCAATACCCCCGCCGACCAAGTGGGGAATTTAGTCGACGTTACCTACCAAGTTGACTTTACTCAGCTGAAAAACGACCTCAGCCCCCAGTGGATCAAGTGGCTGGAAAAAATGGTCAGCCCCCGCCTGAACGAACGGTTTGCAAATGCCAAAGTCGCCCTAGCCCATGTGCCCGACCACGGCCTCCGCCAACCCCAGGTCCTGGTCAGTAAAACCCGCATCCAGCTGACCGCTTTCAACCCAGGGGACTTATTAACAACGGCCATCACCCTAACCAATGGTGTGCCGGGCACTATGCTCAGGGGAAATTGGCAGGTGGTGCCCCACCCAAGTGACCCGATATTCAGGACTGGCAGTCGCCCTAGCGACAGCGCCATCACCCAGAGCGCTATTATCCAGAGCGACGGCAACCGACATAGCTGGATTAACTTTTTCCCCGCTGAGTTCCAGGGTAACAACGTCACCACCCAGATCCAGGTGGATACCAGCCAGCTGATGACGGGCCAAACCTATGAGCGGACCCTACAACTCAAAAGCAACGCCCACCAGTCAGTTCACCCCATTACCCTGGCGGTGGAAACTGCCCCCATGCCCATCATCCGTTCCCGGGGTACGCCCTATCCCTTGCTAGGCGGTCTTCTCCTGGCCTGTTGGATCACGGTTTGGCTCTTAACCAGCCTTGTCCCGGACTACGACCCAAGGCTGGCCAACATTGGCAAAACCCTCACGGTATTCGCCATCTTTGGTAGCGGCCTGGGGTGGCAGATCGCCAGCTGGCTTTTACATGAAGCCAAGCTCAACTCACCGGTCGCCCGCATCAACCTGATCATCGGGGCCATCTCTGTGGCCTTGGTTGCCCCCCTTTGTCTCCTGCTCAATGTCGCTACCACCGATGTGATCACTGCAGTGATCACCACTGGCCTCGGCATGATTGGCGGTAGCGTGGTGGGCATCATCAGTGGTTTAACGATCGATCGCTTCTGGCAACGGGACTTCAAACCAAAACTCGCCATTGGCCTATCCCTCTTAACCTGCTTAATGGGTATTGGCCTGGGGCTTGGTCAAGGCTTGGCCCTCAGCACCCCCTGGTTCACCTTCGGCCTGATTGCCAACGCCATCGGCATTGGTACCATGTTGGTCTATTTACCCATTCAACAGGCTCAGGCCATTGCCCTCTATCGCCGTAACGTCGAGCAGCGTCTGATTCGCCCGTAATTTTGTTCGTAATGGCGATCTGCATTCGGCCCTAGCCCCTCAACATTCGTGCCACAAAAATCAACCCATAGAGTGGGTGCACAGTTTTTGCCTGAGGAGCTAACATTGTGGTGTTTTATTAATCAGACCTGTTAAGATGCCGCTGGTTGTAATTCAGTTCTGAGCTCAGGCTTTCTATGCATAGACTTTTATGCGTGGACTTTTAAAAGAGATTTAAAGAGGGATTTGTGCGATGACTCTTCGAAAACTCACACCGTTCGTAATGTTCGGCATACTGACGGCGGCGGCAGGCAGTGCCTCGGCCCATTTGGTTGAGACCAACTACGTCCTCGATCAGCTTGCGAATAGCGAGTCCCAGCCGGTGCTCAAGATGCAAACCACCTTTAGCAATGGCAGCCCACTGAAGGGGGCTAAGGTAAATGTGTATGCCCCCAATAATCCGGTCACCCCTTGGACTCAAGGGGTAACTGACGACCAAGGGCGGTTTAGCTTTAGCCCCAACCAGTCCCTTCCGGGCGATTGGGAAGTCACTATCGAGCAGCAGGGGCATGGCGACATTTTAACCATTCCCGTAGATGAAGCGGGGGTGATGCCTGACTTAATTAGTGATGTCAGCGACCAAGATATTCACTATGGCTACATGTCTTTCCTGGGCTGGGCCATGTCCTTGGGCTCCCTGCTCGCTTTAGTCCTGTGGCGGCGGCAAAAGTAGCTGGTTGCTCACCGCCGGTTGATTATCGCTTTTTACAAATACTTGTCTGTAATTCTGCTAAATCCGTGTACTGGTCCGCCAGGTTAATTAACAAATCGCTGGTCATGGACTGCAGACTCACTAGCTCTATCCTGACCCCGCGATAGCTGAGGGCATCCAATGCATAGGTCAAATGACCGTCCCCGCTGAGCAGGGTGATGGTGTCGCAATGTTCGGCCAGACGCATCATGTCCACTGCCATTTCTACATGGAGATTTGCCCGTCTTAAACCATCCAGGTCCGGGGCCAAATCCTTGCTGACCACTCGGTAGCCATGGCGACTCAGCCATAGCAAAAAACCCCGTTGCTTCTCATTCTTGGGGTCCACACCCGTGTAGAAATAGGACCGTAGCAGTCGCCGATCGCCCACCAGAGTCTTGATCAATCGGGCATAGTCCACCTCAATCCCCAGGGACGAGGCGGCATAAAATAAATTTGCCCCATCAATTAAAACAGCAATGCGATCGCGACTGTCAGCACCATCATCCCCGGCATAGGGATTAAAAGCCCCGGCATTTGGCGATAGTTGCAGCTCTCCCCTGGTACGACTGTTTGAGCCATTGGGCTTCCGGTTCCGAGCAGCCTCGTTATGTTCAAGATTATTTACCATGGGGATTATGCTGACTGGGTTTCTGCAAGATAAATAGCGGTCGTTCAGGTTAGCGCCCCAGAGTTCACAACGGCGGTGAACGATAGAACCTTGAGCAAAAACTACGGACGGCTCAGACGGGATGTCAAGAACAATATGAAATATTAATTATTTCTTAAGATTCTGTATCTATCCATCCCTAAGTGTACCGGTAATGTCAAGTCTTTGTCTCTGATTTACGATGCTAATTGCTGAGGTTTGGATTTATGCGATCGCAACCCGCTCCCATAACCGTTCAGTAGGTCCAACCCAAAGCACGCCCTGAACTTTACGCTTGAAAATTACTGTAGGATACCCATAATTAGGCAAACGATTCTTAGGCAAACGATATAGCCATGAGCCACTCTCCTAACAACCAGGTCAACCCTATAGCCGGAGACGAAATCGTAGAACCTGCCACACCCCAGGAAACCGGGGAAAATAAGGTGACTCAGATGGTAAATCGACTGATTCGAGCCAAACGCATTACCTATCCCCAGTATCAGGCCCTGTATAAAATGGTGTTAGCCGATGGCACCATCGACGAACAGGAACGCCGTCAGATCAATCGCCTATTTGACGCGATTCAATCGGGTGGCATCCGCATCGTGGAATAGGTCCATATTCGTCCATATCATGGAGCAGCTCATCTAATCAAAGATGGCAGCCTCAGAGTTCTGTTGAAAGATGTGACCGTAGTCAAACTGCAATGCATTTTGATGGCGCATCACCATGGCCCCCAGCTGACTGATCTGTTCAGGAGAAAAACTGGCTATGATCAGGGCCACTGTCTGGCCTGGTTTGAGCTTAGGCTTCCGAACAAAGTAATCGCGGCGGGCAAAAAAACGATTTTCATCCTTAGGGACAATCACCCCATTGATACGATGGGCTCGCTGCACCGGGCGAATGTAGAGGTTAAAAAAGTCCTCCTGATTGGGTTGCAGACAATAGAGCCGCTCGTGCTGTTCCCAACTCATTTTAAACAACAACACCAGCAGCTCAAAGCCCAGGATGTAGCTCAGGACGCGGCTATGCTCCTGGCCACTGACCATCAGTTGCATGGCAGACTCGAGGTAAGCCTTGGCCTGGTGCTGGCGGTTCTGGGCAGAGTGCATATAAAACTGACGAATGTACCGCCGGAGAACCTTTTCTGTTAGCTGCGTTTCGATGCGAAAACGACGCAGGTGCAAAATAATCTGCTGTCGGGTATCTCGATCGTGAATGATCCGCGATACCATGCCATCGGCAGTGTAGTCATCTAGAAACCTGGCCTGTTCCTCGGGGGATGTAGCACAGATGACATGGCACAGGGACAGCACATAGCGACGCTGCACCCAAGGTAACCCCACCAGCCACTGCTGAGCTTCCGGAGGCAGGGCCTCAATTAATTCTTGATTTTGGACGTCATTAATCGCAGACATGCGACCTGTCATCTATTGGTTAGCACCAAAATATGTATCGAATTTTCAGGAAATCTGGTCTGGACACCCATGTTCAAGACTACAGATAGCTAAGGTGACGATCAGGAAACTTACGGGTTCCTAACGATCGCTATAGCGTTCTTCGGCCCAAGGCTCACCCCGTTCGTGGTAACCATTGCGTTCCCAAAACCCTAGCACTGGCTCCGCCGAGAACTCCAAACCACTGAGCCACTTAGCACTTTTCCAAGCATATAGATGGGGGATGACCAATCGTAGGGGGCCGCCATGGTCCGCCGGTAGGGGTTGCCCTGCCAAGGTGTGGGCGAGAAAATTTTCAGGTCGCGCAAAATCTGCCATGGCTACATTTGTGGTGTAGCCGCCATAGCAGTGGGCCATCACATGGGCCGCCTGTGGATCCACATCTACCGTAGCTAGTAGATCCGTCACCCTCACCCCAGTCCAGGTCACATCCAGCTTGCTCCACGTCGTGACGCAGTGAAAATCCGCCGTAAATTGATGCTGGGGCAAGGACATCAAGTCTTCCCAGCTCAGGGTTTTGGCAGTGACTAAACCGGATAGGGCTAGCTGCCATTCATCCTGGGTGACTTCGGGCGTGGGCCCATAGGTCAGTACGGGAAACCCTTTGGCTAAAGTCTGGCCGGGGGGCACCCGATCGGCTAGGTCAGAGTTGGGTTTTTCAAAGAATTTCATGGGGGCGGGCCGGCTGGTTTTATGAGCTGGTTTTATTGTAGGTGATAGCCATGGACACCTATGATTTAAGCCCTGCTCCTCACCCTGGCCCCCATGACCAGGGCCATATCCGTCCTTTGGGAGGCCGCGAAAAATAAATGTAGCTTTTCAAGTTATTACAACTCTTTACACCTGGTTCCAATTTTCTGGCAGACTCAGTTATGTCACTATTATCCGAAACGTTGACCGGGCACTAGTTTTCACGCTTCATTGCGGTGTAGACTCGCTCTACGCTTGCTCTAAGAAACTTGAAGTGGTTTAGGGATAGTTCTCATAAACAGCCAGAGTTCGCTAAATCAAAGCGTTGCCGTTTTAGACGGTGGAGTGCAACAAAATTTTCAAATAGAGGAAGGTATTGCCAAATCCATGATTAACAACACTTTGTTTCGCCCTGCAGCAGTAAAGGCTAACAGAAAGAAATTTAATCCTGAAGGTTTTGATTTAGCCGCAGCTCTGAAGAAAAGACAGGCGGCTGACGCGGCCAAAGCGGCAACTCCTCCAACGGCTGACTTTGATGTTCAGAAAAACTATGTCACTGCGTTTTCTGACAATCAACCCGTGGAACTGGTCGGCACTAACTCCGTTACCGATCTAGATGTGGTGATTCGGGCGGCCTACAAGCAGGTGTTTGGCAATGCCCACCTGATGGAAAGTGAGCGCGCCGTCATTGCAGAGTCTCAGTTTCGTCGGGGTGAACTCACGGTGCTGGAATTTGTCCGGGCCCTGGCTAAGTCCGATCGCTACCGCGCTGTATTTTTTGAGAACTGTCCCAACCTGAGAACGGTGGAATTAAACTTCAAGCACCTGCTGGGTCGGGCTCCGGAGAATAATGCCGAGGTTTCGCAGCATATTCAACTTTTGGCCGAGGGTGGTTTTGACGCTGAGATTGACTCCTACCTTGATAGTGACGAGTATTTTCAGCACTTTGGGACAGACCTGGTGCCCTACTATCGCGGTCATCAAACCCAGACGGGTAAGTCGGTGTCTGGGTTTACCCATTCGTCCCAGCTAGTGAAGGGGGCGCCCAGCAGCGATAAGTCCATTGCTAGTAGTACGACGCCTCAAATCCAAGCGGGTTTGCTAGGGGGCACCCCCACTGCAATTCAGCCCCTGGCTACCCTGCCCTTGGCTACTCCATTGATTCCGCCCCAGGAGTACAAGCAGCCGGTTAAGGAGCTGACCAAGAGCGACTTTATTGCGCCCTATAAGTCGGGGGCATTTTTGTCCAAGCCTGTGACTCCCAGCGAGTGGGTGCAGCAGTATAACGCTAAGCAAGCGGCGGCTACCTTCCCCGCAGCTCGCGCTAGTCAGCCGGTTAAGTTGTACGGCGGTGCTTCGGGAGAAGATGTGGCCATCGTCATTCGGGCGGCCTATAAGCAGGTGTTTGGCAATGTTCATCTGATGGAAAGCCAGCGCTTAGTGACGGCGGAGTCCCAGTTTAAAGATGGTGCGTTAACGGTGAAGGAGTTCGTCCGGGCCTTGGCTAAGTCGGATGCCTACCGCGACCTGTTCTTTGAGCGTTGCTCCAATGTGCGGGCCATTGAGTTGAACTTTAAGCATCTGCTGGGTCGGGCCCCTGACAACTTCAAGGAGGTTTCTCAGCACCTGGCTATTTTGGCTGAGGGAGGGCTAGGGGCTGAAATTGACTCCTACTTTAACCATCCTGAGTATGACGAGAACTTTGGCACCGACACAGTTCCCTACTATGTGAGCTATGCCACCCAGACTGGTAAGAATGTGGCTGGCTACAACCGCATTTTTGAATTGGTTAAGGGCCTATCTAGCAGTGACCGTTCCATTTCTGAGTCCATCCAGACCAGTCAGCGATCGCAACTACAAACGGCCCTAGTTAAGGGCTTCCAGCCAAAGACCGAAATCGTCTTTAACCCCAAGGGATTTGACCTAGCCAAGGCCGTCGGTGCAGAGATCGTCCTTGCCAAGCTGGACAAAGGCTCACCAGCCATCACCACTGCCTACACCGACGCATTTTCTGCCAGTCAGCCGGTGGAGCTAGTCTCTGGCGACGGCCCTGGCCAACTCGACCTGGTGATCGAAGCGGCCTACAAGCAGGTATTTGGCAATGCTCACCTAATGGAAAGTGAGCGCTTTCCCGTGGCTGAGTCCCAGCTGCGCAATGGCGACATTACTGTCCTAGAATTTGTCCGCGCCCTGGCCAAGTCCGACCGATATCGCACCCTGTTCTATGAGCGTTGCACCAACCTCAAGACTGTGGAGCTGAACTTTAAGCATTTGCTAGGTCGGGCCCCTGCCAACGGTGCCGAAATCTCCGAGCACATTCAAACCTTGGCCGAGCGTGGATTCTACGCCGAGATTGACTCCTATTTGGATAGTGATGAGTACTTCCAAACCTTTGGGGCCAACATCGTGCCCTACTTCCGGGGGTATCAAACCCAAACCGGTCAGGGCATGGCCAGCTATACTTACGCTTTCCAGTTACTTCGCGGGGCCTCTAGCAGTGATAAGCAACTCAGCCAGTATGGTGGCGCTGCCGTCGACCAGGCCATTCTGAGCAATCGGTCCAGCCGGATTCCCACGATTGCTGAGCAGACTATCCCCGTGGCGGATACTCGCCCCAAAACTAAGTTTATCCCCCCTGTGGTCACCCCTGACTATAGCTTTAACCTGGAGGCTACCAGTCCCCTAACGTCTGTGGAGCGCACCTCCATTTGGCAGGGACAGTATAGCGCCCTAGCTAATATGGCTCCTGTCAAGCTAGTCCCCGGTGCCTCCGATGAGGATATCAGCCTGGTGATTGGAGCCATTTACAAGCAGGTGTTGGGCAATGCCCACGTCATGGAAAGCGAGCGTCTCATCAGTGCAGAATCCCAGCTGCGCCATGGTGACTTAACCGTGCGGGGCTTTGTGCGGGTATTGGCCAAGTCAGACCAGTATCGGGCTCGCTTTATTGACAATGCCCCCCGCTATCGCTGCCATGAGTTGAACTTTAAGCATCTCTTGGGTCGGGCGCCTGAGAGCTATGACGAAACTGTTTACCACAGTGCCATCCTCGACCACCAGGGGTATGACGCTGACATTGATGCTTACATCGACAGTGATGAGTATGCAACGGCCTTTGGGGAAGATGTCGTACCTTACTATCGCGGCTTCAAAACTCAGACTGGCCAGCGTCTGGTGGGCTATGTGAACATGTTTGACCTGCTGCCTAGCGTTTCCACTAGCGATAAGGCTGGGTCTACTAAAGCTCGAGTGGAGAAGCGTCTCTCCTATGAAAACCCGGCTAAGGTACAGCCTGTGACCGATGGTACTCTGTTGATTCAGAAATTGTTTGGTCTGATTTAGG
Source organism: Leptothoe sp. PORK10 BA2 (assembly GCF_034932105.1). NCBI lineage: Bacteria > Bacillati > Cyanobacteriota > Cyanophyceae > Nodosilineales > Cymatolegaceae > Leptothoe > Leptothoe sp. PORK10 BA2. The sequence continues at coordinate 12,318 of NZ_JAYGIG010000148.1, forward strand.
CCTCAGTCCGCCATATCTTCCAACCAAGGGCTTTTACCCTTGGTTGAACCAGCCCCCGGGCTCTTACTGTGTAGGAGGTCGGGGGCTTTTACTGGGGTTAGCAATCGGGCCACTTGGCTAATCTGGCTGCTGACAAAAGAGGATTTTGGGGATGGATCTAGAATGGAATAACGGTATCGTTGTACCCCCCTGTAACTTCTAGAGAGGTGAGACTAACACCATGAGTCGACATAAAGGGCTAAGACTAGGATTAGTTGGACTGCTCTGTGCGATCGCAATGCCTTTAGCCATGGCCCCCTCTGCCCAGGCCGATCGGCTCATCATCATTCGCTCCCCATCCCAGGGCGAGCGGCATTCCCATGAAGAGCGGTACCCCCATGAAGAGTCACGCTCTCGGCGTTCAGAGCATCACCGATACCCCAGCCGATACCCCATCTATGAGCGGCGACAGCCCGTACAGCGGCAGGTCACCGTAGAATTTATTGCCCAGGGGGACGAATGGGCCAACGTATACGTCGATGGTCGACGTATTTTCTCCCCCACCAACTATGCCAACCGCCGCCAGCGATTCACCTTTAGGGAGGGGGCTTACGACATCAAAATTACCGGTGTGGATTTCTTTGATGTTTGGGCGGAGGGCTATTTAGATGTCGGTCGTGATGATACCAACATTATTGTCGTTAGCTTTTCCGAGAGAGGGGGCATCAGGGTTTCAGGCGATTCTAATGCCTGGATTCCAGTATCGGCCCGACGATAATCGGCCCGGCGATAATGGGACCGGTGATAATGGGACCGGCGATCATTAGAGACGATCATTAGACCTGTGTCCCATCCCGACCATAATTTCTCCCCTAGCCTGTCCCCTAATCCCTACGGCTGGATTCCAAAATCCCTGCAAACCCTGCACCGAGCCCATTGGTACCGCCAGGTCCAACCCATTGAGGGGAAAGGCGGGGCCACTATCTGGCTCGACGGGCAGCCCTGTCTAAACTTTGCCAGCAATGACTATCTGGGTCTGGCAGGGGACCCCCGATTAGCGGCGGCGGCGGCGGATGCGATCTCATCCTACGGTACCGGCAGTACCGGATCTCGTTTACTGAGTGGTCAACGTCCCATCCATCGAGAGTTAGAGCAGGCCATTGCCCAGCTCAAGGGCACCGACGATGCCATGGTATTTAGCTCAGGCTACCTAGCTAACCTGGGCACCTTGGCCGCCCTGGTGGATCATCGCGACCTGATCGTGGCGGATCAGTACAACCACTCCAGTTTGCAAATGGGGGCCCGCCTGAGCGGGGCCACCGTGGCGGTGTACGATCATAACAACCTGGCCCAACTGCAGCGACATCTAGCCGAGAAACGGTGCCAGTATCGTCGCTGCCTCCTGGTCACCGACAGCGTATTCAGCATGGACGGCGACCTGTGCCCACTGCCGGAAATTTTAGACTTGGCGGACCAGTGGGATGCCATGGTAATGGTGGATGAGGCCCATGGCACGGGAGTCCTGGGGGCCAGCGGTGGCGGTGCCGTAGAACTTCTGGGCTGTCGCCAGCGCCCCATGGTGCAGGTGGGCACCTTGAGCAAATCCCTCGGTAGCTTGGGGGGCTATGTCACTGGCTCCGCCGACCTAATCGACTTTTTGCGTAACCGCACCGCCACCTGGATCTACACCACGGGACTGTCTCCGGGGGATGCGGCGGCGGCAAGGGCTGCGATCGCAATCCTCACCCAATCCCCCCAATGCCTCACCCAGCTCACAGAAAACAGCACCTACCTGCGGCAGCAGCTAGACCAGCTAAAGGTAAAACGACTCCCCTCCGACTCCCCCATTGTCTGTCTCCAGGTCAAGGACGCCGCCACCGTCCTAGCCCTGGGCCAACACCTGCAGCAGCAGGGCATATTTGCCGCCGCCGTGCGCCCCCCCACGGTGCCCACCAGTCGGTTGAGGATGACGGTAATGGCCACTCATACCAGGGAGGATATTGACCGGCTGGTGGCGGGAATTAAGGATTTTTGGGCCGGAGGAGTCAGGGAAGAACTATCCTTGTAAGTTCCTTTTCAGTCCCGCCTCAGCTGACCTACTCCAGATCCTCCGGCATGACCCACTTCCTCGGCTCCGTTGCCCGGGCAATCATTTTTTTCCGCACGGCCTCCTCCGCCATCTCTAACATTTTGTCGAGGGACGTGTTCTCAATAAAACTAGAGGCCTGCTGGGTGTAGGCTTCATTAGGACAGGCATCGCCTTTGATGCAGCCGTTAACGCATTCCACGGCACAGTCAACGGCGTTGCTGCCGCTCGGGTTCTCAGGAGCACTGCCGCTCGGGTTTTCAGTAGTCATAGGGTTACTTTTAAAGCTCTTCTCTCCTGCAAAATTTTAGACAACTTTGCCCATGATTTCACCCAACCGTTCCATGGAAGATGCCCCAGGGTCCCCAGGCCAACCCCTCAACCACTCTACGATGATGCATCGCTGCCTAGAGCTGGCAGCCAAAGGGGCGGGGCGTACATCCCCCAACCCCATGGTGGGGTCAGTCATTGTCAAGGATGGGCAGATTGTTGGGGAAGGATTTCATCCCCAAGTGGGCCAACCCCATGCAGAAGTCTTCGCTCTGAGGGCGGCGGGGGATAAGGCCCAAGGGGCTACCCTATACGTAAACCTGGAACCCTGTAACCACACCGGACGCACCCCCCCCTGCACAGAAGCCGTATTGCAAGCCGGTATTGCCACGGTGGTGATCGGCATGGCGGACCCCAACCCCCAGGCCAGCGGCGGTATCGAGCGGTTGCGCGCCGCTGGTGTTACGGTGATTACCGACGTGGAAACCGCCGCCTGTGAACAGCTGAATGAAGCCTTTATCCATCGCATTCGCCACCGTCAACCTTTTAGTATCTTGAAATACGCCATGACTCTGGATGGCAAAATTGCGACGGACACCGGCCATAGCACCTGGATCACCAGTCCAGAATCGCGACGGCGAGTACACCAGCTAAGGGGACAGTGCGATGCCGTCATTGTCGGTGGCAACACGGTGCGGCGGGACAACCCCCACCTCACCAGTCACGGCGTCTGTGACCACAACCCATGGCGGGTAGTCATGAGCCGCAGTCTAGATCTGCCAACCACCGCAAACCTATGGCAGACCGACATCGCTCCCACCTTAGTGTTTACAGAAACACCCCCGGAAAACGCCTCGGCCATATCCCAGCCAACCCTACCCAGCCAGGTAGAGATTGTCCCCCTGAATCCACTCACCCCAGCGGCTGTTCTCAACAACCTCTATGGCAGGGGGGCATCCACGGTTTTATGGGAATGTGGCGGCACCCTGGCGGCGGCGGCCCTGGGCGAGGGCGTTATTCAAAAGCTATGGGCCTTTATTGCCCCCAAACTCATTGGGGGCAATAAAGGCTACACCCCCGTGGGGGATATGGGACTGAAGACAATGACTGAAGCGCTGATGCTGCAAAAGACCGAACTCGAAAAGATCGGGCAGGATTGGCTGATTCAAGCCTATTTGGCTAATGATTAATCGATGGCTGTTTAGTTATCGATTAAACGACCTGCACCCTCGGCTACCCCAACTTCAAACCCATGGCAGCGCATCAGCAAGTCGAGGGAACGCATAAATTCATCGCGGTTACGCAATACGTCAAATCGATGCACCACTTTGCCCCGTTCCATAAACAACAGGGTGGGTAATGTCTTTAAGCGATAGAGGTTGGCCAACTTAAGATTTTCATCGGCGTTGATATCGAGCACATGGATCTGGCCTGACCACTCCTGCTGAAACCGATTGAGCATGGGGGTTACCCGTCGACATAGGCCACACCAAGGAGCCCAAAAGTGTACTAGAACCGGCACAGAGGAACCTAGTACAATGCGCTCAAAATTATCTTCAGTGATAGTCATTGATATTTAATTATTGGCAGTATTGAAAAAAAGCTTTTAGTACTTCTAAATCTTAATTAATGGAGAGCCCAATACCCAAGGAAAATCGAGGGACTAGTGTGACCTTTTCCTAACAAACAAAGTGATTTGTCAGCTGCAAAAGAACTGCAAGTACCGGACAAAACCCGTTTGTGGACATCGATAGGGTCGTGGGCATAGGCCTAACGCTAAAAAGCCTGCTTAAGACGTAGAAACTGAACCAACGATGGTAATGTTTGTACAGTTTTTTTTCACCGTGAAAGCTTAAGAAAATATTAAAAGCAAACCTCGGTTTTCCGTGAATTTACGGTCTTTATGTCTCCCGCCCATGGCACCTCTGCCCGTGTAACCCCCATCTACTTTCGCTTAATCCATCTCGGCTGGGGACCGAGCGGATGAAACAGCGCAGGTACTATGTGTCACTTTGCATATCCTGCTCAATGGCATCCAAGGTTTTGACGATGAGGCGCTTGGCCTCTAGGTTCCACCCCCAGGACTGCACCCCAAAGGCGACATAAAAACCAACGGCCGTGGCGATAAAATCCAGGGGTTGATGCATGGAGATGCCGAGCAACAAGCCCAGGCCACCGATGCCCCAGAAGGGTAAGGCCACCATCTGTCGATCTCGTTCAACAATTTTGGCGAAAATATGGGTGGGAATGTCCGCTACTATTTGCGCTTTGACATCCTTTTGTTGGGGATAGGGCACCGTTAGGCCGACCTTCGGCCTCAGTTTTTCAATTTTGCGCGCCTCTGTGCTGAACTGGGTAAGCTCGTCTTCGGCCATGGCAATGAGCTTGTCAATAGAATTCATAAAAACGCTGAATTGATTGTGGAGCATGGCTTAAAGGTGCCAAGTAGAAACCTTTAGGCTGGCAAAAGTAGTTTTGAGTATGCAATATTAACAATTACTCATGCATTCTTAAGCATTCTTAATTTAAGTCACTAGGGTAACTCTCTGCAATTGGCTGGACTGCCTTAATAAACTATGGTTCCCGCTATCCCAGCATCCTATAAAAGCTTTTTGCCCCGATTCTATCGACTGTCGGTGGTGGGGGTGTTTTCTAACATGATGGTGCCCTTAGCCGGGGTGTTTGACACCGCGTTTTTGGGACATTTGTCCGATATTCACTCCCTGGCTGGGGTGATTTTAGGTAGCATTCTGTTTGACTATCTCTATCGTATTCTCAAGTTTTTGCGCAACAGCACCAATGCCCTGACAGCCCAAGCGGTGGGTGAAGAGGATGACGTTGGGGTGCTGGTGGCGGTCTTGCGCTGTGGTCTGGTGGCAGTTGCGATCGCAGCCCTTATCCTACTGCTGCAATACCCCATTCAGCAGCTGGGCTTTACCATTTTGTCCGGCGCACCGGAGACTGAGCAGGCGGGCCTAGCCTACTTCAACGCCCGCATTTGGGGAGCCCCGGCGGTGCTGCTCAACTTTGTCCTAATTGGCTGGTTTTTAGGACAAGAGAAAAACGGTGTCGTATTTTTTATCTCCCTGATGGCCAACGGCTCCAATGTGCTGATGGACTATCTGATGATTAATCGCTGGGGTTGGGAAAGTGCAGGAGCGGGTTTGGCCACCGCCCTCAGTCAATATTTGGGACTGCTGGTGGGGGTAGTTGGCTTGGCCCTCACCATCGACTGGTCTCAGGTGGGCAAGGTGATGGCCCAGGTGATGGATCGCCAAGCCTTAGCCTCCACCCTCACGCTCAAGGGCAATATTCTAGTGCGCTTTTTAGCCCTGATTTCCGCCTATGCCATCTTTACCAATCTGAGCGCCTCCTTTGGCACCGTATCCCTAGCGGAAAACGGACTGCTGCTGCAGATTGCCCTGCTCAGTCAGTTCACGGTGCAGGGGGTGGGCATGACGGCCCAGACCCTAATCGGCAACTTCAATGGCAAGGGACAAACCGACCAATGTTTGCCCGTCCTCAACGTAGCCATCGTCACCAGTCTGGTTATTTCCCTGGGCTTTGCTCTATCGGTAGTGGGTTTTCCAAAAACCATGTTCTCCCTCCTCACCAACCATACGGAAGTGAGTCAGGCCATGGGTAGCTATGCGGCTTGGCTAGTACCGCTACTGAGCATTACATCCGTGGCCTTTATGTTAGAAGGCTACTTTATTGGTTTAAAAGAAGGGGCGGTGCTGCGCAATAGTGCCCTGCTGGGGTTTGGCCTTGGGTTTGCCCCCTTAGCCCTGCTGGCGGTACATTTGCAAAATAGCTACTTGCTGTGGACTGCCTTGACGGCCTATATGGCAGTAGTCATGCTGTTTTTGGTATACAAGCTGGTGACTATGCCCCTGGCAGAGCCCACCGTAATGTCATCATAACTAGGTGGGGGCGTATCAGCTCAGGCCCCATGGGGTTGAAGGGCTGATCGTTCTAGGCAAAGGAAACGCAAACAAAACAGACGATGATGCAAAATCCTTGGTTAGTGGCAATACTCCTCAATACACTGCTGCTTGGGGTTGCCTTCATCAGCCCCAAGAAACTTCTCACCCCCATGGGGTACCTCCATGCCTGGGTCTTGGGGGTAATCGTCTGGGGCTGTTTGGGTTGGCAAGCCTACGCCGTGATGCTGGTGTATTTTGCCGCAGGCTCGGCCGTGACCAAGGTGGGCTTGGCTGAAAAAGAAGCCGCTGGCATTGCTGAAGACCGAGGGGGGGTGAGGGGACCGGGCAATGTTTGGGGGTCGGCCCTAACCGCTGCCATCTGTGCCCTTTTGGTGTGGCTCACGGGCCTGACGTCTGCCCCCATCCTAGGGCTGTCCAACAGCCAGGTGGCACAGCTATTGATCTTGGGGTTTGTCGCTAGCCTCAGTACCAAACTCTCGGACACGTCGGCAACAGAAATTGGCAAAGCCTATGGCCAGCGGACGTTTTTGATCACCACATTGCAGTCGGTCCCTCGGGGGACCGAAGGGGCCGTGAGTCTAGAGGGGACGTTGGCGGGTGTGGTCGGGTCCCTAATGCTAGCTGTTGCCGCCTGGGGGGTGGGATTTATCCCAGCCATCGGTATTGTTATTTGCGCCATCGCCGCCTTTATTGCCACCACCATTGAAAGCCTGATTGGGGCCACCATTGAGGACAAACTGCCGGGCTTCACCCACGATGTGGTGAATATCGTTAATACCTTAATTGGGGCAGTGGTTGCCATCTGCCTAGGCTCCGTGCCAATGTCCTAGAACCGCTCTAGGCCGGAGTCATCCGAACATTCTAAAAATTCCCGACACCTACAGCCATCCCTACTACTGGTCATCCTTTATCTTGATTGGCAACAGTCTTGAGGTCATAAACCAAGCCCAGGTTGAGAACCCTAGTTCTGGCCCACCCTGCGGGCAGCAAGCTACACCCCCAGCCTCCTCCTCCCGGAGGGCGTTCGCGAAGCGTCTCCAGAGGATACGGGGCGTCAAAGTCCCCCTCCCCTCGGGAGAGGGATTTAGGGTGAGGGAAACTCCAGGGTTCCGGTTAGACAAGGTCATAGAACTTTTGTATCGTCCTCTGGGTTCCCTATTTTGAATCATGAAAGTATGATTACCCAGAGTTCCATAAAATCCGTCCTATGCTCTCCGAATCTGAGCTGACTCAAGCGCTGATCCACATTGCCCAACAGTTCGTTGGCTATGGCCCAGTGAAAAACATTCAACCCCTAGGCAGTGGCAACATCAACGATACCTATTTAGTGGAGGCAGAGCGGCCATTTGTCCTCCAGCGCATCAACACCGAGGTCTTTCCCCAGCCTCGCCAAGTCATGGACAATCTCTGCCAGTTTGTCAGTCATGCCCAGCAGCGTTTGAGTATAGATCCCTTCAACCGTCGGTGGGAAGTCCCCACCGTACTCAGAACAGAGCATGATCAACACCATTGGAGCGATGCCCAGGGCTACATCTGGCGAGCACTGAGCTTTATCCCTGACACCGTCACCTTCAACACCATTCAAGACCCACACCATGCCATGGAAATTGGTTATGGTCTGGGCTGTTTCCATAGCTTGCTCAGCGATCTACCCCCGGCCCACCTCACCGATACCCTACCCGGGTTTCACATTACCCCCAACTACCTCCGTCAGTACGATACGGTGTTGCCAAAAATCGATGCCTTGACCCCAGAAGAGCACCACTGCTGCACCCTCATTGCCACCCATCGAGGGCGGGTGACTGTCTTAGAAAATGCCAAGGCCGAGGGCCATTTACCGCTGCGTTCCATCCACGGCGATCCCAAAGTCAACAATATTTTGATCGACAGGACCACCTGGCAGGTCGCTAGCCTGATTGACCTCGATACCATCAAACCGGGACTGGTCCACTACGACATTGGCGACTGTTTGCGCTCTAGCTGCAATCCCCTAGGGGAAGAAACCCATCATTGGCAGGCTGTTACCTTTGATCTGGACCTATGCACGGCAGTGCTCCGGGGCTATCTCTCCAGCGCCAGCACCTTTCTCCAGGCGGTGGAATACGACTATATCTATGACGCCATTTGGCTGATTACCTTTGAGTTGGGTCTGCGCTTTTTTAGCGATCACCTGGCGGGGAATCGTTACTTTAAAGTCCAACGACCTAACCAGAATCTTCAGCGGGCCTTAGTGCAGTTTCAACTGGCTGAGAGTATTCACCTCCAGGAACTGTCTATCCAAACCGTGATTGATCAATTAAAAACTGAATACTGTACGGAAGTGCGTTGTGTAGCGTAGAACTACTTAATAGGTACTGAGTTATCGATCACCTACCCCACGCACAAGTTGAAATCTTGAGCTTTCCTAGGTCAAAATGGCTGCGCTGGACGTGGGCAGGGTTTAGCTCTTTAACCGTTTAAAACCTGACTGTACATGGCGATCGCATCCTAGCGATCCATTCATGGAGCCGTCATTTACCCTGTGTTTGTTCCCAAGGAAACTATTCATGGCTATACCGTTTTCACTAAAACCGTTTGAACCCATCTCTGATTTAGTGATTTCCGGGCGATTGGTGCGCTCCCAGTCGTCCCTCACCGTGGAATACACCCTCACGGGAGCGGTGGAGGAGCTAGAAGTTCCCCCCGCCAGGGAGGATACCCCGAGTCGTCGCGATCATCTTTGGGAAAATACCTGTTTTGAGGTGTTTATTGGCCTACCTGATTCTCCCCGCTACTGGGAGGTTAACGCGTCCCCCAACGGTGATTGGAATGTGTATCGCTTTGATGACTATCGCCAAGCCATGGTGGCTGAACCAGCCTGCAAAGCCATCGCTAGCACTTGGCAACCCTTAACTAAGGGTTACTATTTGACCCTAGAACTCCCTACCGAAGAATGGTTAGCCAATGATCAACCCCTGGTGATTGGTATCAGCTCTGTTCTGAAAACCGATAGTATTTCCCATTGGGCCCTCAAACACCCCGGTGAAGAACCTGATTTCCATCGACGGGATACCTTTAGTCTTACGGTTTAATCCTGCAGCTGAGTCCTGTGGTTTAACCCTGTGGGTATAGAGATGGGCAAACTGCCGATCAGTTAGGGGATGATGGGGCGGATTTACCGATAAAACTGAGTCGGATAGGCAAACTCAATCCCAACCTGGTCAAACTGTTCTTTGATCGCCAGATTCATTGTTTGTTGGACATCTCGGTAGAGGGTGTAGTCGTTACTGTGCACGATATAAACGATTTCGTAGTTGAGGCTAAATTCGCCAAAGCCAGCAAAGTGGGCCCGGTCAAAGGTGACTTGGGGAATCTCTTCGATCACAGTACGGATAATATGGGGAATTTGTTCTAACTGGGTATTGTTTGTTTTGTAGGCCACACCCAGGTTAAAGACAATGCGACGCTGGGCCATGCGCTGGAAATTTTGGATGCGAGAGGCGGTTAGATCGGTGTTGGCTACAATCAGCTGTTCGCCGTCTATGCTTTGCAGTCGGGTGGTTTTAATGCCGATTTGGTTAACGGTGCCCGCCATGTCGCCAACAATGATAAAGTCACCCAGCTCAAACGGGCGATCTAACAAAATAGAAAAATAGCTAAACAGGTCTTGCAAAATCCCTTGGGAGGCGAGGGCAATGGCCACTCCGCCAATCCCTAGACCGGTGACCACAGCGGAAATGTCAAAGCCAAGGTTATCGAGTATAAAGATAATGCCAACGGTCCACAGGACGACTCGCACAGCCGGGATCAGGGCATTGAGACTTTGCTGTATGTTGGGCTGATGGCGATGGATATGGCCATAGATGCGCAAGCTATATTCGGCCACTGAGCCCAACAACTGCAGCAGCAGTAGGGTGGCTAAGATGACTCCTATGGCTGTCAGCAGCTGGGCAACAGTGGGGTAAAGTGTGAGGCTTTGCAGGCCGAAGTAGCAGGAGCCCAGGTAGAGGAGCCACAGGCTGGGGTGCTCTATGATGCGGATGAGTTGGTCGTCTAGGAGGCTGGTGGTCCGTTGGGCCCAGCGTTGGAGGCGATGAAGGAGGAGGCGATGGAGGAGATGTGAGATCGCAACCCCACCACCAATCATCAGTAGGGCGATGCCATAGGCGGCAAGGGTATTGCCTAAAAAGGTTCTCTGGAGGATTTCAGGCACTGGGAAAGCTATATCATCATCCTGTTTAGGTTAGCAGGGCTAAGAGAATAATGTACCGTGAGCATGCTGATTGTTTAACGATTTCTAGGCTACTTCTGAACGGCACAGATGTCCCTGAAGCCAGCCATCACCCATTTCAAACTTTTAGAATGGGCAGGCTGCGGTGGTATAGGGATTCTGCACAGTAATCTCTCTTACGTCCCTCCTGGCTAAGCTGTGGGCGCTTTTGACTGATCGTTACATGGCTCATTGCGCCGGGGGACGACAGCTTAGCCATCCCCCGACGCAATGACTCCGGCACAGCGGTCTAAGCTGCATGGTGTAGGAAAAACCAGGCTCCGCAAATTGCTAAAAAGATCAACACTAGGCAGATGAGTAAATAGTTGGGCGGCTTAGGGGGGGCTTCTGCGATCGCAACCCTAGCCACCTGACAGTCACCCACGCTATAACCCTCGCCCGGTAGTAGTGTCACAACCACCGTTTCATCCTCTTCACAGGCCACCGCATCAGCCAAAGGCGTCACCTCAATACAGACCTCCGTTTCCCCCTTCAAAAGGGTTACGCTGCGATTAATGGACTTATAGTCTTTCCCCTCCGTGGCCGTTCCACTCACCCCATAGCCAATCACCGTATCCTGCATCACAGGCTCATTGGCACAAATCAAAATCTTACCGGTATCAATGCAGATTTGGCCCTTTTGCGGCTCAGCTGCCTGAGGATCGGGGGATTTAATGCAAATCACAGCAGCTGGCTTTAACAACAGCGAAGTATCAATCCGGAAATGGGAGCGGGTGGTGTGGCGCTCAGCAAAAAATAGCTCAAAGGAATAGTTTTTCCCCTTTTCCAACACCAGCGTTTCACCGGAAGGCAGGGGCTTATTTAGCTGGGTTCCTCCATCCGTAATCTTCAGGTCGATATCATCCGTCAGGGAGCCGTGCACACCCCCTAAATCAATCACAAGTTTGCCATCAATAAATACCCACAGGTCATCATCCCCGGTGAATGTAAATTGCTCATGGCCCTGGTAGGTAAACTCGGAATGGATTTCGTAGGTGAAGTGATAGTTATGGCTGCGTCCTTCATTCCCAAACAGCTGATCATCAATGGGAAAGAACTCCAGGTTCTCATAGGTGAAAATGCCATTCCCGTTACGGTCATCTAAGACAATATCTAATGATGTAGCCTGATTAACTGTCTCAACATCCCGAAACCACTGATCAAAATTCTCCTTACCCGTCGTTGTTTTACCTTTTCCCCCCTTGTATACAGGCTTACGATCTATCCCTAGTAGGGGTTCAACAATATTTTTCTCCGGGGCAACTACATGCTCAAAATCAGCATGGCTATCTTTAAAGTCGCGAATTTTCCCAGACAATGTAATTTGTGGCATGGTAGGCTCCTTATTCTGAATAAGCAGGTAATTTGTCGTTACTGTTCTGGTTTAAGGGGATTAGTCTGTCTATAGTGGCTGCCATCTGGCAGGGCCTCACAGGTGGCAGAGCCTCACAGATGGTCTAGGCTCAGTAACGCTGATATGTACCTATACAATTGAGAGCAGAACTTTTCCTGAACCTACGTAAATTTGCTGGCAAAATCTGTAGTACGTGTCTTGAAAAGACTCAATACTAGCTGTCAATATTAACTTTGGTAAACGCATCAAAAAAAACGTTAATCATCCATACCACCGGGAAAACTTACCTAGCATCAGGACCTTCCCCATAGCGATTCTGAAATGTTCGTAGTTGAGTCATTCGCCCTAGGTAAGTTAAATGAATCTGACCCGATTTTCTCCAGTCTTGACAGTCGCAGCCATCAGTTTTTTGAGCCTACCCGCTCAGGCATTCAGTATTGGAGGCAATTCTAGCTACACATCCAATGGCTTGCCCACTGAGCTATCCGTTAACAATGAGGTGCACGCCCCTGATGGCGACACCCAGTTCACGGTATCGAATCCTAGCGCACTGAACATCGGCTCTTTATTGCTAGAGGGAACCCTGGGCGAATTTGGGGTTACGGATAACAGTATATATACCTCTATTTCGTCCTATATCACAGGGTTTCAATTTCTGGGGGAAGAGGCTACCTTTAACTTAAATGCGAGTGAGACTGTTCTGTTCGGATTTGCTAACGGTAGTATCTTCACCCTTGATTCAGAGCTTAGCGGCGACATTATAGACCTAGATGGAAATATTCTAGGAACAGCTGTGGGCAGTTTATCTTCAGTGCAATCTGACAATCAGATCGGCAACTTTTTCATTGACTTGGAGGGAACACCGATAAATCCAGAGACAACAGACTCACAATCTGTTCCAGGTCCGAGTTTATTGTTTGGACTGATCGTTTTAGCAATAAGCGCCCTATGGCAACCCACCAAAAAGTTACCAGAATAGGAACTGTTGTCATTTCGTTGACCAGGTTAGTTAAGACAATAGATATCTCTGAAAGTTTGCCTAAATTTAGGTAAGCAAATAACAAACGCTAACCTGATACGCCAATCAACAGGGTTACGCTGGGATATCTATGGCCGGCATCATGCAGGCAATCGGTTTAAAGAAAGGAGGTGTCAACCATTTCAAGGGGAAGATCAACGCTGCTCCAGTTAACGGTGTTCTCGTTGGCTAACGTGGTCATTGAATCCTCCTAACGGGGACGGTCATTGGGCCTCCATCGACTGCACTATACCTTGCGTGATCCGTTCTCTCAATGGAACCTGGCGATTTTTTGAGTTCTCAGTACGATGAATAGTAGCAGCAACCTGGCTTGTGGTCGAATTATGATGAGTTATCATGAATGAAGGGATAAGGTCTAGCGCTCCTACGCTGACTGTACTTGGGAAGACAACTAGAAAAGTTCGTTCTTGGCAACCAATCATCTTCTCTAGAGGATGACGGTCTACTGCTACCGCGCTAAGCATACAAGGGGACGGAAACTGTCCGGAGTTGCACTTGGATTAGTGGCAGTCCATAAAGAGTAAGGATCTTTTTGGCCAAAGTTACGTCATAGAGTTCAGAAATCTGCTCAAACCAGTCTACTCATGACGATGCCATGCCTTCAATGTCCGTCCTGCCAATCCACGAAGGTAGTGAGTAACGGCAAAAACCATAACGGCAAGCAGAACCACAAGTGCCGCGAGTGCGGTCGTCAGGTCGTGCTCAACCCGACACAAAAGCGCACCACTGAGGAGACCAAATGCCTGATAGATCAGCGTTTGCTCGAAAAGATACCCCTAGCGGGCATTGTCCGAATTGTGGAGGTTTCCGAGCCTTGGCGACAAGAGTACGTCAACGGTAAATATCGGTCAGTGCCCCGTCAAATGGCAATGATGTTAAGGCTTACTATGACATCAAAGACCCAGTCTATGATCTGATCTGGGCAGCGGCCCTTGACTGGGCTAGAGGCCATGGCAATGACTAAACTGAGATCCCAGAGCAGATAAATAAAAATTTATCCCGATTATGGCCCTTATTTCCTGAAATAAAAGGTAAGCATTCAGGGGGTCTGAGTTGTGAGAGTTTCAATCAGCAGAGTACCTGCTAGAGTAAGCGGATGAAAGACAAGGCTCTCCCATCGATTCCCGAGGTCAGTAAAGCGGATTGGGAAAAGACA